>JAPPKT010000136.1 GCA_028819675.1 Caldilineaceae bacterium
GCGGCATGACGCCCTCCACCAAGATGGTGCTCTTCACCGTCTGGGAATACATCGCATTCCTCGCCAACTCTTTCATCTTTATCCTTCTTGGCATCAGCGTGGAATGGGAACAGCTGGTCACTTATCTCGTACCGTCGCTTATCGCAGTCGTCGCCGTCCTGGGGGGCCGCTTCCTCGTTGTCTATCTGCTGGGCGGCGCTGTCCGTCTCTTGCGTCACCATGTCCCGGCCCCCTTTCTCCTTGTAATGTCATGGGGAGGACTGCGCGGCGCGATCAGCGTAGCACTGGCGCTGAGCCTGCCCGCCGGTATCGCCAACCGTCCCCAGCTTCTGGCAATGACATTCGCTGTCGTCCTCTTTACGATCCTGGTGCAGGCGATCTCCATTTCAGGGCTGCTATCCCGGCTCGGGCTGACGCAGGATGCCAAGCAGCCTACCGAGTATGAACGCATCCAGGGCCAGCTTCTGGCCATCCGCTCGTCTATCAGCTACATTGACCGGCTCTATCGCGAAGGCGCGCTCATCCCGACAGCTTATACAACCGTCAAGGCAGAGTTGACCGCGCGCGAAGAACACGTGAGCGGCCAGATCGATGAGATGCTGGACAGTCAGCCGGACCTGCGCGATCAGATCGTCTCACTGGCGCGAATAGAGGCCCTGCGCGCCGAACGCACCGCACTGGACGACCTGTCACGCGAAGGGATCCTGGGCGAGGAGGCGCTGATCGAACTCCAGGCCGAACTTGACGAAGCCATCTATGATAGCGTATCCCAAGAGCAGCACGCCTGAGTTCAATCGGCCGCGGAGCCGGCAATGACAGCACGCCAGTAGTTCAACTACAGAATGTTACAGACTGAAAAATGCGCATCTATCCCGCAATTGACTTGAGAAGAGGACGCTGCGTTCGCCTGCAGCGCGGCGATCCCAACGCTGAGACCGTCTTCAGCGACAATCCTGCCCAGATGGCGCGCCACTGGGAAAGCCTGGGCGCCGAGTGGCTGCACGTCGTCAACCTCGATGGCGCCTTTGGCGGCTCAACCGACTTCCATCCCAAAGTCCAGCGCCTTTCCCCCGACGCTCTCGCGGGCGGGGAATCCGCTGGCGAGCCCGACCCCGGTCTTGGACCTCGCGATGATCCGGACGAATCTAGCCTGGACGGGAAACTTCCCATAAACCTGCAGCGCCTCATTCAGATCAGGCAGGCGGTCGATATCCCGATTCAGTTCACCGGTGGGCTGCGCAGAGTCGAGGACATTGAACTGGCCTTCTCCTTGGGCGCAGACAGAATCATTTTAGGGACTGCGGCTGTGCGCGACCCGGACCTGGTACGTATCGCACTCGAACGTTGGGGCGTTTCCCGCATCGTCGTCGGGCTGGATGCCAAGGATGGAATGGTCGCCACGCACGGCTGGCAGAAGGTCAGCCAGGTGAGCGCGGTCGAATTGGGGCACCGCATGGCCGCCCTGGGCGTGGAACTGGCGTTGTTTACCGATATCAGCCGCGATGGTTTGCTCAGCGGCGTCAACGTGCAGTCTACGGCGACACTGGCCGACTTGACCGGTCTGCAGGTCATCGCCAGTGGCGGCGTCGCCGGTCTCGACGACATTCGCGCGCTCAAGCGCCATGAACACTACGGCATCGACGGCGTGATCATCGGGCAGGCCCTCTATACCAATGCCCTCGAGCTGCCCGCCGCCATCGAAATCGGCAACGCCCAGCGACTGCGTCGCAGCGCCGGTATCGTCCCCATTCGTCGCTGTCCCCCGGAATCGTCCGCAGGGCGGGACGAAGCACTGCTATTGCTCCTCTATAACCACTTTTTTGAGGAGTGGCAGTTCCCCCGCGGGGGCGTTGAGCCTGACGAGAACGACCTCGAATGTGCCCGCCGGGAGTTCGCCATCGAGACCGGGCTGCCGATACGCAAACTGTACGAAGACTGCCCAACCGCCCTTGACTTCACAGTCCACATTCGCGGCTACGATGTCCAGCGCACCGTCACCTATTTTTTGGCCGAGATCGGAGATGGGGACGTGCGGCTGGGCCATCACAATCACAGCGAGTGCCGCTGGTGCAGCCTGGAGGAGGCGCGTGCACTCCTGCTCGAAACGTCGCCCGAGCAGATTCCCGCCTGGCGCGCCGCGGCCCGCCTGCTCGAAGCCGGCGAACGAGGGACAGCGAAAAACGAGTGAACTGAACGAGCTGTTGTACCGGCTGCGACCTGCTGTTCCCGCAACGCCGCACTTGCCGCCACTGGAGGTAAACTTGCTGGCCAAACGAATTATTCCCTGTCTCGACGTCAAGGACGGACGTGTCGTCAAGGGCATTAACTTCATAGACCTGGTTGACGCCGGCGATCCCGTAGAACAGGCCCACGTCTACGATCGCGAGGGCGCCGATGAACTGGTCTTCCTCGATATCACCGCCACCCACGAGGCACGCGACATCGTCGCCGAGATGGTGCGCCGCGTCGCCGACACCGTCTTCATCCCCTTTACCGTTGGCGGCGGCATTCGCAACGTCGACGATATGCGCGCCATTCTGCTGGCCGGCGCCGACAAAGTCAGCGTGAACAGTGCCGCCGTGCGCAACCCGGAGATCGTCAGCGAGGGCGCACGCCGCTTCGGCAGCCAGTGTATCGTCGTCGCCATCGACGCCCGTCGCCGCGACGCCGCCGAAGGGTGGGACGTATTCATTAGTGGAGGCCGCATCAACACAGGCATCGATGCCGTTGAATGGGCCAAAAAAGTGGAATCGCTCGGCGCCGGCGAGATTCTGCTGACCTCGATGGACGGCGACGGTACGCAGGAAGGCTATGACGTATCCCTGACCCGGGCCATCTCCGACGCCGTCAACATTCCGGTCATCGCCAGCGGCGGCGCCGGCCGGCCTGAGGATTTCGAAGCCGCTCTCACCCAAGGGGGCGCCGAAGCGGCCCTGGCAGCCAGCCTTTTTCACTTTCGCCAGCTCCAGGTGATGGATGTAAAGCGGCACCTGATCGAACGCGGCGTACCTGTGCGTTTGCCCGAAGACGCCATCACCTGACCGGATAGGTAAGCCGCTATGGCTACGCTTACCCTGGCAGCGACCTGTTAGAAGGATGGCTTTCCTCCAGGGAACCCTGTCTGAACCGGAGTACCGGCGCGTCCAAGGAAACCAGGGTGGAGAGATGGGCAGAGTAGAGCTGGCAATGACCCGCTCCTTTAACCGTCAAATAGGCCACACCCGGCGGCTGACTCCGCAGGACCAGTCGCGTTTCGTCACCGCCGTTTCACAGTTCGCCCGGGACCCGGCAACTCCGGGGCTCAATTTCGAGAAACTCGGTGGGGGTCCAAATAGCAACCTCTGGTCACTAAGGGCTTCACAGGAACTTCGCATCCTCCTGGCAGTTGACAACGGCCAGTTCGTTTTCGTCAACGCAGGGCATCATGATGCCATGTATGACTGGTCCGAAAGGCGAGACCATTATGTCGATCTGGATTCTGAAGATCTTGCTGATCTGCAGGTAGCAGTTCCTGACATTCCGCTATCTCTGAAGCGCGCTTCCAAAGGAAAGCCGCATCAACCTTCGCTGCCTGAACTGCCTGAGCAAGAGCCGGGCACCCCGCCCCATTCGCCTCCGGCATCAGAATCCGCCCCTACCGACCCCCTCCTTATCGAGGATCTGATTCGGCGCGTATTCCGCGGCGACTTTGAGGAATGGCAGCTCTTCCTTCATCCTGACCAAAAGCCTCTTGCCAGCCGGCATTGGTCGGGAGCCGCACGGATTCGGGGCGCGGCCGGAACAGGCAAGACTGTAATCGGGCTGCATCGAACGGCGGAACTGGCGCGCCGGTATCCCGATGATAAAGTGCTCTTCACCGCGAACAGCAGGTCGCTGGCCGAACTGCTCGAGAGGCGCTTTCGCAACTTCCCAATGGCCCCCTCGAATGTCGAATTCGCCAACATCGACAGAATCGTCTACCAATACGACAGTTGGACGCCGGCACATTTTTCTCTGGTTGACCAGACACTTGAAGCTGCCTGCAAGGAGTTCATTGCCGGTTCCCCTTTGGAGAGGATCAGCCCGGACTACCTGAAAGAAGAGATCGAGAGAGTGATCAAGGGGAACGATCTGCAGAGCCTTGATGACTATCTTTCCGTCGAACGCATTGGACGCAAGCGATCTCTATCCCAAAATCTCCGCAAGCAGGTATGGGAGTTGTATAGACTCTGGGCAGGAAAGCTGCGTGAACGCAACGCAGTTACCTTCGCTGACAAAAGGATTCGGGTCAGAGATTCCGTCCAAAATCTCGCACAAGCCCCCTACCGCTGCGTCGTCGTGGATGAAGCGCAAGACGTGACTCTGGTCGAGCTGCAGCTTGTCCGCGCCCTCGTTGCGGGAGACTCCCAAAACCCCGTGCCCAAAGACGGAGTCCTCATATTGGATGACCCTGCACAGCGTATCTATGCTGGAGGCTACCGGCTCGGCTGGGCGAGTCTTGATATTACCGGCCGGGCGCAGGTGCTCAGAAAGAACTACCGCAATGCGCCCGCAGTCTATCGCGCCGCCAAGCGGGTTCGGGGAAACGAACTGGTTGCATTGGACCATGAAGACGACAAATACATCCTGGACGCCGAACTGGGCTTTTATGAAAGTGAGGACGAGAAACCGAATCTTGTTCTTGTAGATGGCTACGGGGAATTACCCTATCTGTGCGAGAGGATTCGCGAATTCATCGCGGCCGAAAAATACAGTGCGAGTGAGATTGCGGTCTTCTTGAAACACAACATCCAGGTCGAGGCTTCGATCGGATTCCTGCAAAGTGAAGGAATACCTTGCGTCCAACTTACTCGTGACGGGCTCACGGGTGATGGAATCCGAGTGGGCACGTACGACCGTGCAAGGGGACTGGAGTTTCGAGCAGTCTTCCTTCCTCGTCTGGGTGCAACGCAGTTTCCCGACAGCAGTGATGACACCGAAGGTGAGGAGCGGAATCCTGACCCCGATCAGGAGCTGGAATCGCGTCAATTGGAGCTGGACCGGCTCTACGTAGCCATGACACGCGCCAGGGAGCTTCTGGTCCTGGTCGCCGACGAAGAGCCCTGCGAAGAGATCCGGCGAGCCCTTGCCGAAGAGATCATCTTGAAAGACTTGCGAAGTCAGCCAAAAGCGCGTCCAACACCTGCCTATTAGCCCCCCAAGCTTCCGCCCCTCGCTCTGCCCAACACTGATGACTCCCGTCAAGAACGAAACGGATCGCCAAATGTCCCAACTGATCAACTCACTCTCCGCCACTATCGCCGACCGCAAGGCCAATCCCTCGCCAGAATCCTATACGGCCCGGCTCATAGCTTCAGGTACCGGCAAGATCGCCCAAAAGGTCGGTGAGGAAGCGGTCGAAGTCGTGGTCGCCGCCCTGGAAGAAAGCGACGAGCGCCTCGTCTCGGAAATGGCCGATCTCTTCTACCACAGCCTCGTCCTCCTCGAACAGCGCGGGCTCTCCTGGCCGGACGTGGAAGCAGAACTGGCCCGCCGCTTCAAGTGACGTCGATTCGCGATGACTAAGCCCCCGCCAAGACTTGCCCCGAGTCAGAATTCCTACGGCGACTCTCACTTCTTCCACCTGAACTGGCTCTTTCCAGTCCCTGGCCCCCAACCCCTAGACCCTAATCCCTAAGTCCTAACCCCTGCCCTCCCAACCCCTTCCAATTCGCGCCCCTTTCCTAGCCGGTGGTAAAATGGACCAAGGTGATTCAGGCTGTTCTTACTTTTGGCAGGAGCGGAAGACTATCGCGACATCAGACGAAACGCTAGCAGAATCCATAAAGCTCCGGGAGGAAATCTGATGACGGTTCCTGTGATGAAGAGTACACGCAACGGTTCTCCCTACGCCCCAAGGTCCGATTCGGAAGATTCGCCCCAAGACACCGACACCCTAACTGCAGCAGGTCTCTCTCTTTCCGCCGGCATGTTCACCCGGAATGCCATGACCTTCGACGACGTTCTGCTCGTGCCAGGCTTCGCCGAGATCCTGCCCGCCGACGTAGACATCAGCACGCAACTCCATCCCAAGCTCGCACTCAATATCCCGCTCATCAGCGCCGCCATGGATACGGTCACCGAAGCGGACCTGGCAATCGCCCTTGCCCGGCAAGGCGGGTTGGGCGTGATCCATCGCAATCTGTCGGTGACGCAGCAGGCCGAAGAGGTCGACAAGGTCAAACGCAGCGAGAGCGGCATGATCGTCGATCCCATCACCCTGAGGCCTGAAAACACGCTGGACGACGCCGAAGCTGTCATGAGCCACTACCATATCAGCGGCGTACCCATCACCGATGACGACAATCTGTTACTGGGCATTCTCACCAATCGCGATGTCCGCTTCGCCACCGACCACCAGCGCCCGATCGCTGAATTCATGGTTTCGGAAAACCTGATCACCGCCCAGCTTGGCACGACCCTGGACGAGGCGCAGGAGATTTTGCATCGCTACCGCATCGAGAAACTGCCCCTGGTCGACGCAGACGGCTACCTCAAAGGGCTGATCACCTATAAGGACATCCTCAAACGGCAGGACTTCCCCCACTCCGCCAAAGACGACCGCGGCCGCCTGTTGGTCGCCGGCGCAATCGGCGTCGGCCCACCAGGTCTGCAACGCGCCGAAAGTCTCGTCAACGCCGGCGCAGATGCTCTTGCCGTCGACACCGCCCACGGACATACACAGGGCGTAATCGACACAGTGAGAGCTGTCCGCGCCCGTTACCCCGAGTTGCCCATCCTGGCTGGCAATGTCGTCACCGCCGAGGGCGTGCAGGTTCTGACCGAGGCCGGCGCGAACGTGGTCAAAGTCGGCGTCGGCGCTGGCTCGATCTGCACCACCCGTATCGTCTCTGGCGCCGGCATGCCCCAGCTCACCGCTATCTCCACCTGCGCTGAAGCCGCCCAATCGTGCGGCGTTTCACTGATCGCTGACGGCGGCATCCGCTACAGCGGTGACATTACCAAAGCCCTCGCTTGCGGCGCCTCCGCAGTGATGCTCGGTGGCCTTCTCGCCGGCCTGCACGAGTCACCCGGCGAAGTCGTCATCCGCGAGGGTCGTTCCTTCAAAGAGTACCGGGGCATGGGCAGCATCGGCGCCATGAAGGGCCGCGCCGCCGACCGCTATGCCAGCGCGCAGTCGCTCAACGGCGCTTCGCCCGATATCGGCGGCAAGACCGTTCCCGAAGGCATCGAAGGGCAGGTGCCCTACAAGGGCTTCCTCAACGAATTTGTCTTCCAGCTCCTGGGCGGCCTTCGCTCCGGAATGGGCTATGTCGGTGCGCAGAATCTGGCCGACCTGTGGCGCAAAGCCCGTTTCGTACGCATCAGCCCGGCAGGCTACCAGGAAAGCCATCCGCACAGCGTCGTCATTACCAAAGAGGCGCCAAACTACCAACTGAATCCAGGGAACTAGCATGACTGTAACTGCCGTTGTCGGCGCCCAGTGGGGCGATGAGGGAAAAGGTCGCATCGTCGACTACCTGGCCAAAAGGGCCAACTACGTCATACGCTTCCAGGGCGGCGACAACGCCGGCCATACCGTCGTCAACGACTACGGCAAGACCGTACTCCATATCATTCCCTGCGGCATCTTCTATCCGAACGTCCACAACATCATCGGCACCGGCTGCGTCGTCAACCCGCAGTCGCTGCTGGAAGAGATCGCCCACCTCAAATCGATCGACGTCAGCTGCGACCGCCTCTGGATCAGTAGCCGCGCCCAGATGGTGATGCCCTACCATCGCACTCTCGACGAGTTGGAGGAGCAGGCCCGCGGCGCCGACACCATCGGCACCACCAAGCGCGGCGTTGGGCCCGCTTACAGCGATAAGGCGACCCGTTCAGGCCTGCGCATCGGCGACCTCCTCCAGCCGGACTGGCTGGAGGCCCGCTTGGACGGCGCTCTGCGCACCATAAACCAGAAGCTGACAATCCTGGGCGGGCAGCCCGTTGACGGCCGTGAAATGTTCGATCTTCTGATGGAGTACCGTCTGCAGCTGGCGCCCCGCATCGTCGACACCGCGCCCATCCTGCGCATGGCGCTGGAGGCAAATAACGACATCCTCCTCGAAGGGCAGCTCGGCGTCATGCGCGACCTGGATTGGGGCATCTACCCCTATGTCACCAGCAGCCACCCCACCGCAGCCTTCGCTCCCTCCGGCGCCGGCCTGCCTGCCGGCTCTCTCGATGAAGTCTACGGCGTCTGCAAGGCCTACAGCACCTGCGTCGGAGACGGCCCCTTCCCCGTCGAACTGCACGACGAGATCGGCAAGCACATGCAGGACGTCGGCCAGGAGTTTGGCGCAACCACCGGCCGCCCGCGCCGCTGCGGCTGGTTCGACGGCGTCGCCATCCGCTATGCCGCCTGGCTTAACGGCATGACTGGCCTCGCCATCACCAAACTGGACATCCTCGACGGCATTGAAACGCTCAAAATCTGCACAGGCTATCGCCTCGAGGACGGCACGGTGCTCACCGACACTGTCCCCGACACCTCGCTGCTCATGAACGCCCAACCACTCTATGAGGAGATGCCCGGCTGGGACGGACCCACGACCGGCTGCGGCAGTTGGGCCGCGCTACCCGTTCAGGCACGCGACTACATCAACCGCATCTCCGAGCTGGCCGGCGTGCCAGTCTCCCACGTCTCAGTCGGCCCCGAACGCGACAACATGTTCGGCCGCGGCGGCTAGCCATCCTGCAGTAGAGCCGCCGCCGGCAGCCGGGCAACACCTTCCGAATCCTGGCCAAAGTCAGCCAAGTCCCCGACTCAAGGCGCAACAACTGAAATCATGTTCCCAGTCTTCTCACCAGGCACGCTGAAGCTTACGTCCTGCTTTGGGAGCGGACTCGATGTTCGACTCTGTTGAATTCAAGCCGAACTTGCAGCAATTGCAGGAGACCGCGCGCATCCTCAGGCTGGCCATACGTCTTGTATGGCGCTCCAGTCCCCGCCTCCTGGTTGGATTCATCATGTTGATGTTGTTGCAGGCGCTTCTGGTTCCGCTCCAGCTCGCGCTGACACGGGTGGTGATCGACCGCGCCGCGTTTGACCTGGGTCTGCTCCAAGACCTGGATACCGTAGCGGCCCTGCTTCCCCTGCTGGTTTGGATAGGGTTGACTGCGGCTGTACTGGCTTTGGGCCAGCTCATCCAGCCCTTCTCTTCGACATTTCAGGGCCTGGCCGCAGATCGGCTCACAGGCTTCGTTACAGAGCAGGTCATTCGCGCCGCCAACCGTCTGCAAGGCCTGGCCCGCTTCGAGGATCCTGACTTTGCTGACGACCTCCAGCGGGCCCGCAAACGATCCGCGCGCGGCGCGTTGGATCTGACCCTTTACGTCGGGCGTGCGGCGATAGAACTCTTCACTGCCGGTGCCCTGGCACTGGTACTGTTCGCACTGCATCCTCTCGTCCCGTTTCTTCTCGTCCTGGCCACACTGCCGCAGATGAAGCGGCAATGGGAATACAGCGAACGTACTATTAGCCATCTCTATATCCAGACCCCGGAATCGCGCCGCCTCGAATACAGCCGCGAGGTTCTTCTGACCCCCGACGCCGCCAAAGATGTGCATCTGTACGGGATGGGGCCGTTCTTTCGCCGCCGATACGATTCCATTTTCGCCAGCACGACAGAGTCACTCAATCAGATGCGAAAGCCTCTGGCCGTCAAAGTCGCGCTGGCGTCTATCCTGGCCACAGTTGCCTCTTCCGCGGTCTACGTCTATGTCGTCTGGACGATCCTGCAGGGTGAACGTACCGTCGGCGACCTGGCGCTTTACGGTGGCGCCGCCACCGTTCTGCAGGTGAACCTGATCGCCTTGGGCACCGAAATCGGACTCCTGCCGCTTGTGTTGGGCTTTCTGCCCAGCCTGTTCCGGACTCTCGATGCGCCCCCCGATCTACCACAGCGCGGCGCGTCCTTCGAAAAGCCTGCCGCGTCGTCCGACGGGCCGCTGCCTGCTGAGACCGGAATGGCGGCCCACTCCTCCCCCCGGTTACAGAGCATTGCCTTTGAAAACGTCTCCTTCACCTATCCGGGCAGCAAAGATCAGGTGCTGCGCGACCTCTCTTTTGCCATGGCTCCAGATGAGTGTGTGGCCCTTGTTGGCCGCAACGGTGCTGGCAAGACAACGATTGTCAAACTGCTTCTGCGGCTGTACGACCCGACCTCCGGCCGCATCCTGTTAAACGGCGTCGACCTGCGGGATTACGATCTGAACCAGCTGCGCTGCCAGATGGGCGTCATTTTTCAGGACTTCGTTCGCTACGAACTGACCGCCGGTGAGAACATCGGCATGGGCCAGCTCGAACTCCTGCAAAACGCAGCTCGTCTTTCCAGCGCAGCGGAGCGCGCCGGCGCCGCTGAACTGGTGGACCGGCTTCCGGACGGGCTGGACACACAACTGGGTCGTGAATTTGGTGGCCGCGAGCTCTCAGACGGGGAATGGCAGAAGCTGGCCCTCTCCAGAGCCTACCTGCGCGACGCCCAGCTTCTCGTCCTTGACGAACCTACAGCCTCGCTCGACGTGCAGACCGAGTACGAGATCTACACGCGCTTTCACGAGCTCACCCGCGATCGCATCACACTTCTGATCAGCCACCGCTTCTCCACCGTGCGCATGGCCGACCGCATTCTCTACCTGGCAAACGGGCGCATCCAGGCAGCCGGCTCCCACGCCGAACTGATCGACGACAACGGCGAGTACGCCCGCCTCTATCGCCTCCAGGCCGCCCGATTCCTGGACCAGGGCCAAGCGGACACGACCCCATGAATCCGTTCACACGAGCCGGCGACGCTGTGCAAAACCTGCACCAATCCACCGCCGGCGCTTTTCACGGCCTGTCAGCCAACCTGAGTACCTGGAGGCGTGGTCTGGCGCTGGTAATGATGGCCGCGCCCCGCATCGTTGTCGTCTATCTTGCGATCGTGCTTGTCGTCAGCCTCGTGCCGGTACTGCAGGTATGGCTCCTGAGGCTGGTGGTTGACGGTCTGGCTGTCGCCGCGGTTGCCGTAGAGGGCAACGCTTCCACATTGTTGGCGCTTGCTGTTCTCTACGCCTTGACCTTTGTCATACCTGCTGGCCTTGAACCGGTCCAGCAGATGCTGAACGTCTGGCTGGA
Organism: Caldilineaceae bacterium; assembly: GCA_028819675.1. The sequence continues at coordinate 11,141 of JAPPKT010000136.1, forward strand.
AGATCGCGCAGTGGGCGAAATGGACCGGCGCCTGATGGATGCCGGCATCCGCCTGACAGACCTGGTGCAGATTGAGCGTCCTCCTTTCCAGGATCAGTTGCGACTCGTTCAGGATGCCATCTTTTTTCTGCCGCGGCTTATTGCTTACTTGCAAATGGGTCTCGGCACCGCACTCACCTTGGGAGGCATGCTCCTCCTGATGGCCCGCCTGCACCCGCTCCTTCCTCTGCTGTTGGCGGTACTGAGCGTGCCGCACCTCTTCAGTGAGAAGCGCCTGCAGGAAACAAGATACCAGTCAATGGTCGACCGCTCGCGTGCGGCGAGGGAGATGCGCTATTGCGCGCGCATCACCACTGAGCCGGCCGCTGCCAAAGAGATCCGCGTCTTCGGACTGGGCGGCTTCTTCCTGAGCCGCTTTCGCTCGCGGTTCGCAACGGCATATGCGGAGATGCGCCGGGTCCGCCTGACCCATTTGCGCGCGTCCGCGGCGTTCACTGCCCTGCATGCCCTGGCCCTGGCAGGCGGCTTCTGGTACGTGGCCGTCCAGGCCCGCGCCGGTCAACTCACCTTGGGCGATATCGCACTCTATATCGGCGTTGTCATTCAGACGCAAGGCCGCCTCCAGAACCTGGTCTTCTGGTTCGGCTTCCAATACGAGATTCTTCTGCACCTGCGCGGGTTGTTTGCCTTTTTGGATCAAGCGAAACCCTCTGTTGCGCTCCCGCAGCCTCGAGAAGGGCGCCAGGCGCCCACTGAACTGCATCAGGGGATCGAACTGCGGGAAATCCATTTCCAGTATCCTGAGGGCTCGCTGCCCGTGCTGGAAAACGTCAGCGCCCGGCTGCCCAGCGGTGCCGTAACCGCCCTGGTCGGGGCGAACGGCGCCGGCAAGAGCACGCTCGTCAAGCTCCTGACCCGCATGTACGATCCGGATTCTGGCGAGATCCACGTCGATGGCGTCCCCCTCGCCCAGTATGACCTGCCGTCACTGCGGTGTCGGGTCGCCGTCCTCTACCAGGACTTCACTCGCTTCGCCGTGACACTGCGGGAAAACATAGACCTGGGAGCGGTCCAGCCAGTGGAGGACGGCCGCCGCGCAGAAGAAGCCGCGCGCTGGTCAGGCGCCGATGGCGTGGCGGCCAACTTACCGCAGGGGTATGACACGCCTCTTACCAGGCGCTTCAGGGGTGGGGTAGACCTATCCGGCGGCGAATGGCAGAAGGTCGCCCTGGCGCGAGCCTTCGTGCGCGACGCCGCACTGGTGATCCTCGACGAGCCGACCGCCGCGCTGGACGCTGAGGCCGAATTCCGCCTGTTTGAACGCTTTCGCCAGCTTGTCGCCGGCAAGACCGCCCTGATAATCAGCCACCGCTTCTCCACCGTGCGCATGGCCGACCACATCCTGGTGCTCGAAGAGGGCCGCATCACCGAATCCGGCAGCCATGCCGAACTGGTATCGCTGGGCGGTCGCTATGCCGAACTGTTTGAAATGCAGGCTGGGCGGTACAGGCATTAGGCGCATATCGAGGTAGCTCGGGTCCTCGCGCAGGTAATTAATGTTAGTCCGTGAACTAAGGCATTCAAGGTTTCCCAGACTCGACTTGCTCAACGCATAGACGCATAGTAAAGCACATTGGCCTTCTCACATCTTATTCAACTGACCACTCTCAGCAGATATTTGGAAAGTGCCCCTCAAAAAGTGATAATATCGGAACGTGCAGGCGTTTTGAAGGTCATCGAGATGGCGGAAGCGTTTCTCCCTGCGACCAGTAGGGTCGCTGGATGAGTTCGGCAGAGGATTCGGTATCCACTCCTTCATTCGACTCACCGAGCTCATCCGTCGAGAGAAAGTATTGTGGACGCAAAGAGATTTCTGGTCCTGAAAACCGATGTAGAAGTCCAGCTCGCTGTTATCGACGAGGTTTGTGCAAAGATCGAAGACAGGGCGCGAGGCTTCAAATCCGATGACACCGGTCTGATACAGGTCGAGAGCGTGGCCTATCAGATTCACAATTCGTACAGTGCCATCAAAGCCCTCCTCCGCGTGCTCGCTGCTCACTTTGAGTACCAGATCAGCGATGCAATTCACTGGAAATCCGCACTTCTCCTGCGCATGACCCAACCCATTCCCGGCGTGCGTCCTGCTCCTCTGACTAAGGAAACTTTCGCACTCCTTGACGCGTTGCGCGGTTTCCATTTCTTTTTCCGTCATGCTTATGCTACGACCATTGATCCCGTTCTGCTCGAGTCCAATCTCCAACTTTCGCGCCAGGCGCACAATTTATTGCACCGAGACATATCCGATTTCCTGGACCAACTGAGGCCGGAAAAATGAGAGAAAAGGAGAAGGACAGCAGCAACGTGGGCGCAGAAATCTCCTCTCACTCCTCTCTCCTCTCCGCTCTCTCCTCGCCTTACCGCCCATGACCACCTTCACCCACGAGTCCTACCTCTCCCCGCTGACCTGGCGCTACGGCAGCGAGACCATGCGCCGGATTTGGAGCGAGGCCGAAAAGCGAAGACTCATGCGCCGCGTCTGGGTCGCGCTGGCAGAAGCCCAATACGAGGCCGGGCTGGTCACCGCTATCCAGGTGGCCGACCTGCGCACGCGCCAGGACCACATCGACATTGAGCGCGCCCAGCAGATCGAAGAAGAGATCCGCCACGATCTCATGGCGGAGATCCATACCTACGCCGAGCAGTGCCCCACCGGCGGCCCCATCATCCATCTCGGCGCCACGTCGATGGATATTCTCGACAACGTGGATGCCCTCCGCCTGCGTACGGCCCTCGACCAGATCATCGAAAGGCTCAAGCGCTCTCTGGCCACACTGGCCGCACGCATCGCCGAAGAAGCCGATACGCCCGCCATCGCCTTTACCCACATCCAGCCCGCCGAACCCACCACAGTCGGCTACCGCTTCGCCCAGCACGGCCAGGACCTGCTCGCCGACCTCGAAGAACTCCAGCGCGTCCGCAACAATGTCCGCGGCAAGGGCATGAAGGGCGCGGTCGGGACCAGCGCCAGCTACACGCAGCTACTCTCCGACAGCGATTTCACACCCCGCCAGCTCGAAGAACGGGTCATGCAGAAACTGGACCTGCCCGCCTACGAGGCCGCCACCCAGACCTATCCCCGCAAGCAGGACTGGCTCGTCGTCAACGCCCTCGCCGGGCTCTGCGCCAGCCTCCACAAGTTCGCCTTCGACCTCCGAATCCTCCAATCGCCCCCCTTCGGCGAATGGAGCGAACCTTTTGGCTCCAAACAGGTCGGGTCCAGTGCCATGCCTTTCAAGCGCAACCCCATCGCCGCCGAAAACATCGACAGCCTCACGCGCCAGGTCGCGGCCCTGCCCCGCATCGCCTGGGACAACAGCGCACTCAATCTGCTTGAGCGCACGCTCGACGACTCCGCCAACCGGCGCCTCTACCTGCCCGAAGCCTTCCTTCTGACCGATGAGGTCCTGATTCGCTGCCAGCGTCTCTTCGAAGGCATGACCGTATGGCCCGGTCCCACCGCCCGCAACCTGCGCGACTACGGCGTCTTCGCCGCCACCGAACGTCTTCTCATGGAAGCGGTCAAAACCGGCGGCGACCGCCAGCACCTGCACGAGCTGATCCGTGAACAGAGCCTGGTTGCCTGGAAGGCCCTGCAGGAAGGAAAGCCCAATCCCCTGGTCGACAATCTGATGACGGACCCGCGCATCACCGACCTCATACCGCCGGAGCGTACCCACAGCCTGTTGCAGGCATCAGCCTATGTGGGCGATGCACCCCAACGCGCCCGGAATATCGCCACTGCAATTCACGCTGCGATCGGCTGAGATGCCACAGCTTCTTCTCTCTGCAGACCCCGGCTTCATGCACCTCGCCCTTGAGGAGTTTCGCCGCGACAGTCTCAAAGGTCAGCCACTCGACGAACTCGCGGCCGGTGTCCACCTCGTCGACTGCGACGAAGGCTTCTGGGGCCTTGCCGAGACCTGGATCGACGATCCCCCCGTCTTCACCCGCCACATCTGCCCCGTCGATCTCACCATCCCACTCATCGCTACGCCCAGAGACCTCTCCCGCCTCAGCGAAGCCGCCGTTGACGAGTACGCCGACCTGCTCGACCCCGAAGTCAGCTTCTCCGTCCAGAGCCGCATCCTCCTCGATCTTCCCTACAAACCATTCGACGTAAACCGCGCCGTCTCCGCCGCTCTCGCCCGCGCCACCCACTCCCCCCTGGACGTTCGGCAGCCCTTTCAGATTCTGTCAGTTGTCTGCGCAGCCGCGAACCAGGGTCTGGAACTGGAAAAGCCAGCCGCCCCGAGCGGAGGGCAACTGGCCTTCTTGGGTCTCTCACTCGCTTCGCACAACATATCCGACTGGGCCGGAGGCGTGCGCCGCTTCCGTCGCGAAAAGGAGCAGGTCAGCCGCGCTGAATTCAAAATGCTGGAGGCCCTGGAGGCCTTTCGCATCGACCCGCCCGCCGGCGGCGTGGCCCTCGATCTCGGCGCCGCGCCGGGAGGATGGACTCGCGTCCTGCGTCAGAAGGGGCAGTTCGTAACCGCCGTAGACCCTGCCTTGCTGCATCCCCGCCTCGCCGCCGACCGCGGCGTACGCCACAAAAAGATGACCGCCGAAGCCTACCTGCGTGAAGGGCCTGACGCCTTCGACCTCCTTGTCAACGACATGCGCATGGATGCGCGCGCTTCAGCGCGCCTGATGAACGCCTTCTCCGACTTCCTCTACCCCCACGCCGAAGCCCTGATGACGCTCAAACTCGGCAAAACCGCCGCGGCACTCGGGCCTGCCTGCACCATTCTGCGCGAATGTTACACTATCCTGCACATGCGCCAGCTCTTCCACAACCGCAACGAAGTGACCATCCACCTCATGCCCAAACTGGCCTGAGACCAAGATCTCAGAGCCGCCGAACGTCGCAAGACATCACGGATCCGGTCCGGCTGGCAACCCGTAGAGATACCAGTACTCCACGCGCGGGTAGACGTGCGCTACCGCTGCCTCCCATACGAACTCGCCGCGCGCCAGCATCCCTTGCAATCGCTGGTCCACCGATGCCAGCTGGGTAGCCAGCACATCCGCGCTGCCCGCCTCCAACGCCTTGCCGATCTCCGCAATCCGCTGACGGTTGCGAATCTCAAACGGGTACTGCACTCGGCACTCGCGCCGGTTTTCGTTACAGTCGTCGAGAAACCAGTTCAGACTGTTCAGCCGCGCCCGCGCTTCCCGCAACAGCAGGGCCTGGTAATGCGAGGGCAGCCGCCCGGTGGCCGTGTCAATCTGGGTTTTCGCCGTCGCAAGCGCCTGCTTCTGCTCCGGCGACAGAGAGTCCGACTGCGCCTCCAGCTTGTGCATCCGCGCCAGCACATCCCCGCCGCTGCTCTGGACCGGGCGCTCCCCGACCCCCCTCTGATCCCCCGGCGTCGGCACGACAACTGTCCTGTACACCTGCCCCTTCAGTATATAGCTCTCAAACTGCGCCGCCATCGCCACCACCACTGCCAAATCGGTCTCCGGCGCCGCCGCAATTACCGTACTCAGTCTGCTTGCCATGCTCTTTCCTCCCTAGCCCCTCTCCTGCTCCAGCCAAAGCGTTACCGGGCCGTCGTTCACCAGCGTGACCTCCATATGCGCCTGGAAAACGCCCTTTTCAACCGCCACGCCTTCCGCTGCCAACAACGTACAAAACTCTTCGTATAGCTCCTGTGCTTGAGCAGGCGCCGCTGCCCGCGTGAAACTCGGCCTCCTGCCCTTGCGAGCATCTCCGTACAAGGTGAATTGGCTCACCGCCAGCACTGCGCCCCCGACATCCCCAAGGCCAAGGTTCATCTTGCCCGCGTCGTCCTCAAACAGCCGCAACCCGGCAATCTTGCGCGCCAGCCACGCCGCTTCGGCCTCCCCATCCTCGTCAGCGACCCCCAGCAGCACCAGAAATCCCAGCCCGATGCCCGCAACCTTCTCACCGTCAACGTGTACGCTTGCCCGACTCACTCGCTGAATTAACGCCCGCATTTTCCCTCCGTTTGCATCCCAATTTTGGGGCGAACTTTCGTATATCTCTGGAGGCACCCAAGCCACTGTCAGTTCCCATTCCAGTTTTCGCCAGACTAAGCGCCGCCACTGACCACTGACCACTAGCCACTGACCACTGCAGTTCTGGGCGGTCGGGCCTAGTCGGCCCTCCCTTGTGCGGGGGCTC
>JAPPKT010000332.1 GCA_028819675.1 Caldilineaceae bacterium
CGGAGCGTCAGCAGGGCCGAACGGTGAGTCCTGAAGAGTTTGAGCAGATGTTCGGGGGAATGGCCGGCGGCGGCGGCTCTTTTTCTGATTTCTTTCAGCAACTATTTGGCGGTATGCCGGCGCAGACGCGCAAAGGGGCGCGGCAGACACCTCATCCCAGTTTTGGCCGCCCCAACAGCGATCAGACGGTCCCGGTAGAGATTGCGCTGGAAGAGGCGTTCATGGGGACCAAGCGGACGGTGCAGCAGGGGGATTCGCGGTTCGAGGTAACGATTCCGGCCGGGGTCAGGACGGGGTCGAAGGTGCGGGCGGGCGATCTGATCATGGCGGTGACGGTCCAGCCGCACAAGGATTTTGAGGTGGTCGGTGCGGATTTGCGCACGAAGGTTTCGGTGGACCTGTTCGCGGCGCTCCTGGGGGGCGAGGCGCGGGTGACCACCTTGCAGGGGGCGGTGGCGCTGACGATTCCGCCGGACACGCAGAACGGGAAGGTCTTCCGGTTGAAGGGTCAGGGCATGCCGGATGTGAAGGATAACAAGAATCGGGGAGACCTGCTGGTAGAGGTCGTGGTTGAGCTGCCGGTGCCTCTGAGTGGGGAGGCCAAGCGGCTTGTCGAGAGTTTGCAGCGGGAGTCTCCGGATTTGGGTCTGCGGTAGAAGAGGCTTTGGTCGTACTGTACGCATTGCAGAACGTTCGCTCCGCGTCGGGGCCTTCGTCCCAGTTGGAGGCAGAGGAGAGGAAACACCAAGCTCCCATTTTTGAACTGCAGGATTGATAGTGCCGAGCCTTTCACATTGCCAGTTCCGCTCGTCACCAAGCTATGGTGTTGCCGCCGAAGGCATGCGCTGCAGGGATGGGAAGCAGCCTGCCGGAGTCATCGGGTCGGCGGCGGGCGATAGGGGGGTGGGATTGATGGGACGGGCGGTTCATGCAGAACAGCGGTCTGGGCGTGAAAGGAGATTTGTGTACGCTGGCCGGAGGCGCGGTTTCCGGAGTCGAATAGAGCCACAACTGCGTTTCGCCGTTCTGTTTGTGGTTGCATTTGCGCTGACGGTTGTGCTGGGCGCTTGCAGCAGAGAGGCGAATCCGACAAGTGAAGAACCCGAAGTCACCGTCCTTTTGCCAACCCCGACAGCGACGGTTGCCCCTGCGACGAGAACACCCGAGCCAACAGTTTCACCGCCCACGCCCACACCTTTTCCAGAACCGGCAGAGGAGCCGCCTCCCTTTCCGACGCCGGATGTTGATCTGAGCGACTATTCGGTCTACGGCGAGACGCTGTTGGAAGCATTTGCCGAGGATGCGGCCAAGCTGCCTGACGCGCCCCACTATTTTATCCAGGCACGCCTCGTGCCGGGTGAAGTTCCGAGCCTGGAGGGTGTGCAGCGGGTGCGGATTACAAATCAGGAGGAGAGCAGCCTTACTGAGCTCTATTTCCGTCTGTATCCCAATTTGCCTGCCTACGGGGGTACGGCGCAGGTGAGCCGGGCGCTGGTTGACGGGAAGGTGGCGACGGTTGGGGACCTTTTCGACGGTACGGCTGTGTTCATCCCACTTGAAGGCGGGCTGGCCGCGGGGGAAACAACGGATGTGACGCTCTGGTTTCGGGCCACGCTGCCGACGCAGGTGAGCGCGGGTACGGCGGGGGCGGGCTTATACGGGTTTGTGGAAGGTGTATATGATCTGGCCGGTTTCTATCCCACCCTGGCAGTTTACGACCACAGGGGTTGGGACCTGGACGCGGGCGCGATATTCGGTGACTCGCTCTTTGCGGACATCGGTTACTATCAGGTGGCGCTGACTGTGCCTGAGGCGTTGTCGGTGGTTGCGAGCGGCTCGACGCTGGCGCAGGAGCTGAACGGTGACGGCACGACCACGTGGCGGATTGCGGCGGGGCCGGTGCGCTCCTTTTATGCGGCTGTGACCGACCGCTGGGAGGCGGTCAGCGAAGATGTGGATGGGATAACGGTCAACTCGTACTATCCGGTTGGGGGTCTGGCCTCTGCGCAGACGGCACTGAGCTATACGACGGGCAGCCTGGGCGCGTTTAACAGGATGTTCGGACAGTATCCGTATCGCGAGTTGGATGTTGTGCCGCTGCCGACGACGGCGTTCGGGATGGAGCACGCCGGGCTGCTGGCGCTGGCGGCGAACTTTTACGGGGAGGGCGGCGGGGGTTTCAGCATCGCCACGCCGCACGAGGTCGCGCACCAGTGGTTTTTCAACCTGGTGGGCAACGATCAGCCGGATGAGCCGTGGCTGGACGAGTCACTTGCGAACTATGCGGTCTTTCTCTACTACGAGGCGGTGGAGTGGCCACAGATGCAGACCATGATGATGGAGAATGTCTTCCGTTACCGTTACGATGCGGCGCGGAATCTGGGGATAGACAGACCGGTCAGCGGTGCGGTTGTTGGGTTCGATCAGAGCAACTATATCAACATCATCTACAGCAAGGGACCGCTGTTCCTGCACGCGGTGCGTGAACGGATGGGCGATGAGGCGTTTTTCGCGGCGCTGCTTGACTATGCGCAGACGCATCGCTACGGGATCGCGTATGCCGAGGACCTTTTGGACATATTTGGGCGTCACAGCGGCAGTCCGATCGACGATCTAGTCGCTCTCTGGATATATGGAGAGTGAGGAAAGAACAGATGAGAGATTTCCCCCTTGCCTCCCTGTGGCGGCGCGGGCAGGACGCCGCCGCTGACATTCTTGCCCAACAGGAACACCGCCCCTGGACTGTGCCCGATCGCCCGTGGTTCATGTTTCAGTCGTGGCAGGACCTTCTTTTTGCGCACTGGCCCGTACCCGCCTCGGAGATGGAAAGGTTACTTCCGCCCGGCCTGACGCTGGACAAATACGCGGGTGAGGCGTGGGTTACGGTGGTGCCCTTTCGCATGTCGGGGGTGCGGCAGCGGTTTACGCCGGCGGCGCCGTGGATTTCCTCTTTTCCGGAACTAAATGTGCGTACGTACGTAAAGAGTAGCGGAAGTGGGGAGCCAAGGCCGGGTGTGTTCTTTTTCAGTCTGGACGCGGGCAACCCGCTGGCGGTGACGATGGCGCGGAGGTTCTATCATCTGCCTTATTTCCGGGCGCAGATGGAATGCAATATGGAAGATGGCGGCATTCGCTATTCCAGCCGGCGCACGCACAGGGGCGCGCCGGAGGCGGACTTTCGGGCTGTCTACCGGCCTACGGGGCCGGTTTACCGGGCGGCAGCCGATTCCTTGGAAGAGTGGCTGATCGAGAGGTACTGTCTGTACAGTGTGGATGGAAGCGGGCGCGTTTATCGGGGTGAGATCCACCACCGTCCCTGGCCGCTACAGCCGGCCGAGGCGGAGTTCGAGCGCAACTGGCTGGCGCAGGCGCACGGGATTTTTCTGCCGGACAGGGAGCCGCTTCTGCATTTTGCCAGGAAGCTGGATGTTTTGGCCTGGCGGATAGAGGAAGTCGTTGAATGAATGTAATTTCCGAGATATTGGATACGGTTTTAGGTCTGTTGCGCGGTGAGGGCCTGCAGGAATGGGGCGCTTGGAGCTATCCGCTGCTGACTCTTCTGGTGATCCTGGAGGGGCGGATCGTGACGCTGCTGGCAGCGGTGGCGTCTTCGCTAGGGTATATGCGCTTGCCGCTGGTGATGATCTGCGCAATCGTTGGGGGCCTAGTCGCTGACGGCTTATGGTATTTGCTCGGCTACCGGTATGGGAAGGAGCCTGTGCTACGTTATGGCCGGTGGCTGGGGCTGCGACGCCATCATCTGGAACAGGTGCAGTGGGAGATGCAGGAGCACGGTCCCAGATTGTTGTTCGTCGCCAAGGCGTTTTCGGTGCTTGTGATCCCGGTTCTGGTCGCGGCGGGTATGGCGCGCGTGCCTTTCCGGCGCTGGTTTCCAATTGTGCTGTTGGGTGAGCTGCTATGGGTGCCGGCGCTGGCGGTGATCGGTTACCAGACTACGGAGGTGGTGCGCCGGGTGGAGTTGGGTCTGCATTATCTGCCGGTGGCAGGCGGCGCGGCGCTGCTGGTCCTGATGCTGGTGGCGGCGCGGCGGTTGAATGCGGGGCGAGCGGGGGCGGGGACTGCCCGCAGGCGAGCGGGTATTGGATGGAGGCTTCCGGTGTCCTGGCCCGATGCCTATATTACCTATCAGACGGAGGTTGCTCCGATTCTGAACATGTACGGCAGCATGGCGGCCGTTAGCTTGAGTCAAGTGGTTGCGCCGTTGCGGCCGGAGATGGCTGTGGCGAGGGTGTCGGGACGGAGAGTCCGCAGGGATCCGTTGTTCCTGGGTTGGTAGGGAGGAGCTGGCGCCAGACGAGGAGTTGATCGAGGGCTGACATCGCGAAGTTACAGTGTGAGGAAGGCAAGGAGAGAGTAGCTGTTTGCTACTCTCTCTTTTTGTTTGAGCTGACTACAGGACCTTATTTGACGCAGAAGGGTAGATGGATGAGGTCGAGATCGTTGTGGCGTACGCGGCTCAGACTTACGGGAACGCAGCCGCTGAGCTGGTTGCCGCTGAGGCTGAACCCCTGCAGAAGAGCGAGGTTGCCCAGCTCCGAAGGTATTTCTCCGCTGAGCTGGTTGTCCTGCAGGTAGAGCCAGGTCAGGTAAGGAAGATGTCCCAGTACGGAAGGTATGGAGCCAGTCAGCGCATTTTGGCGCAGGAAGAGGATGCGCAGATTGGTGAGGCGGCCGAGTTCGGTCGGGATCGGTCCGCTCAGTTCGTTCTCATCAAGGTCAAGGACTCGCAGCTGGGCCAGGTTGCCGAGTTCGGGCGGGATTGGCCCGCTCAATTGGTTCTCATCGAGATAGAGGGTGCGGACTTCGGCGAGGTTGCCCAATTCAGGTGGAATCGAGCCGCTCAGGCTGTTCTCTTCGAGGGAAAAGAGGCCCACATTGACCAGGTTGCCCAATTCTGGCGGGATAGGGCCGGTCAGCCGGTTTTCTTCGAGGTAAAGTGTGCGGAGCTCGATCAGGTTGCCGAGCTGAGGCGGGATGGTGCCGGTCAGTCGATTCTCGTCGAGGAAGAGGGTCCGCAGCGCGGCGAGGTTGCCGAGCTGGGAAGGAATCGGGCCACTTAGCTGGTTTCCGGTCAGGTCAAGTCTTTCCAGATTGGTGAGGTTGCCGAGATCAGGCGGGATCCGGCCTGTGAGCCGGTTTCGGTCGAGGTCGAGGGTCGTGAGGTGGGTCAGGTAGCCGATTTCGGGCGGGATGGGACCGGTAAGTTGATTGTCGTCGATTACCAGCCTGATCAGATGGGACAGGCGGCCGATGACAGCCGGAATTGAACCGCTCAACTGATTTCCACGCAGGTCGAGGCTGGTTACGCGGCCGTTGATGTCGGTGGTTACGCCGTACCATGTGTTGAGCGGCTTGTCGCTGAGCCAGTTTTCGCTGTTTACCCAGTCGTCGCCGCCGAGGGCGATGTAAAGTGAGGAGAGTGCGGCGCGGTCGAGGCCCTGCAGCGCCTGGTGGGTAAGGGTTCTAAGGGAAACGCGGTAGAGGGCAAAGAGCAGATCGCCGTTCAGACCGAAAAGTGACTCGGTTGCCGATCCTGCGGTGGCGGGTGATGGACAGAAGGGCAGGTCCAGCTGTTCAGTGTCGATGGAAGCGGCGTTGCGCCAGCTTGCGGGGATGCAGCCGGACAGCGGATTTCCGTCGATATTCCACTCTCTCAGTTGAGGGAGGGCGTCCAACTCCGGGGGAATCTCCCCTCTCAGGTCGTTTCCAGCCAGCTGGAGAGACTGAAGGTACGTGAGATTGCCCAATTCGGGCGGGATAGGACCGCTCAACTCATTGTCGTTGAGCAGCAGAGCACGCAACTGGGTGAGGTTCCCCAGCTCCGGCGGGATTGGTCCGCTGAGACCGCATTCGTCGAGATAGAGCGAGCGCAGCTGGGTGAGATTGCCCAACTCGGGTGGAATGGGTCCACTCAGATCGTTTTCGTCGAGATCGAGTGAGCGGAGCTGGGTGAGGTTGCCCAGTTCGGCGGGGATGGACCCGCTCAGGTTGTTTTCCTCCAGCGACATGGCGCGCAGGTGGGTGAGGTTGCCCAGTTCAGGCGGGATCTCGCCACTCAGTTGATTTTCTTCGATGAACATTGTCTGCAAGTTGGCGAGGAAACCGAGCTCCGGTGGAATCGCTCCGATCAGCTGATTTTCGTCGAAGTAGAGTGTTCGCAGCTCTGTGAGGGAGCCGATTTCGGGCGGGATGGAGCCGCTCAACTGATTGCCCGAAAGGTCGAGGCGTTCCAGGCGTATGAGGTTTCCCAGTTCGGGAGGAATCGAACCGGTCAGTTGGTTTCTGTCGAGGTCGAGCCATTGCAGCTGGGCCAGGTTTCCCAGCTCCGGGGGGATTTCGCCGCTCAGGAGATTGTCGTCAATCACGAGTCGTACCAGTTGGGTGAGGGAACCCAACTGCGGAGGGATGGGACCGCTCAGCCGATTTCCGCGGAGGCTTAACTGGGTTACGCGTCCGTTGTCGTCCGTGGTGACGCCGTACCATGCGCTGAGGGGTTTGCCGGTCAGCCAGTTCTGACTGTTGACCCAGTTTTCGCCATCGGTGGCGTTGAAGAGGGCGGTCAGTGCGACGCGGTCGGCGTCGCCGTCGGGCTGTTCATCGGCCTGGGCATAGATGGTGGACGCTGCCAGAGATAGGGTGAGCGTGATTAGGGTGGCAATGAGCAGCAGGGCCCCGCGGTAGTGAAACGGGGGGATGAAACGTCTCTGTTTCATGGTTGAGCGTCCTCCTCACACAGTGAACTGATTGCAGAAGATTGTTTCAGCAGCCTGTTGGCGGCACCGCAGATGGTTCCAGGCATGTTGCGTTCCGGGTGTTACTCAACTCGGAACGAATCGACTATCTGGTCAATCACATGCTGGTTGGCGGCTGCGGCGTCCGGGCGAACCGCAATTGTAAGCAGATAGGCGGTCTGGTTGGTGCGCAGGATAGTTATATCAAGATGGGCGGTCAGGCGTTGGGATGGATCGCCCAGCCTGATGGCGGCCACAGCGCGGATGACCGGAAGGCCGTTGCTCGTGCTCTGTTCGACAGTAATCAGTTCGGTATCACCCCATGCTGCGATGGATGTCCGGGCGAGGGCAAGCCAGTCTTCGTCGGTAAGGTCGTCGGGTAGTGGTGCGGTGGACACGATCAGGAAGGTTGGGAAGATTGGGACGGCGTACATACTTTCCGGGTCCGGTTCGACGGCGAAGACGCCGAGTCGCTCTCCTTCGGGTGTGTCCAGAAAGGCTCGCAGCTGCTGCGTTGCCGTTTCAGCGTCGAGCAGGCCTGTTACCTGGTCCAGTTCTCCTTCTTGCAGGTCGAAGGCCAACCAGTTGAATGGTACGGCAAGAGAGTAGCCCAGGCGGCCGTCCACGATGGGTATCCAGAACCTGGGAAGATTGGCGGCAGGAACAGAGGTCGATGAGCCGGGCTGGCCTTGTTCACCCGCCGGGGTTTGCGGCGGCTTTGCGGGGGTCACCTGTTCGGGCAAGACGGGCCGGAAGGATTGGACGATCTGGTGGATCACAATTCGTTTGGCCAAGGCGTTGCTGAGCCGGGTCGCAATCAGGAGTGTATAGGCCGCCTTGTCGGCGCGGACAATGGTTATGTCGAGATGGGCGGTCAGGCCGGCGCCGCGGCCACCCAGTTGGTAGACGGCGGCGGCTCTGACTGCGGGCAGCTGGTTGAGCGTGCCAAGCCTGACGCTTTCGATGCGGGCTTCGCCGAGAGCAGAGACAGCGTCTTCAACGAGGGCAACCCACTGTTCGTCGCTTACGCCGTCGGGAAAGTGGGCGACCGACACGTTGAGAAAGGTAGGGAAGGGCGGACGGGCGAACAGCTCGCTGGGATCAGGGTCGACGGCCAGGAGTCCGAGGTTTTGGCCGGCAGGGGAGGCCATGTACTGGCGCAGCTGCTGCGATGCGGCGCGGCCGCCCAGCATGCCGGCGATCAGGTCGAGGTCGCCCGATTGGAGGTCGAAGGTCAGCCAGTTGGCGGGTACGGCGAGCGAATAGCCGAGGGATTCGTCGTCAATTTGCTTCCATCCAGGCGGAATATGGACGGTGGAAACGGGGGCTGCCTGCGGCGAATTGGAGCGGTTTGCCAGAGATGCCGAAGGGCCTGTCAGCCAAGTGGGCTCGGGCGGGGCGTCTGTTGCGAGTTCCGTCCGGGTTGCTGGCGACAGTTCCTGCGCCGACAGCGGTCCCGGCGCCATGATCATCAGGAAGAACAGTGCCGCTGTCATGGCCAGGATGCGTAATCGGTACATAGATGTAGCTCCTCGAGCAGCGCAGTCGGGTGTTCCGGGTCCACTGTCAAACGTTGGTGGAACCGGTAGCCTGTGAAGGAGATCGAAAGCGAACCCCAGCACAGGCGGCGTGTTTTCGGACGTCATTTGCGTTCTCAGGCTGGGGCGCCGAGGGTTGTGATGCTGCCAGGATTCTCGACAGGACAGTCGAATCAGCTGCAGATATAGAGTACATAACAACGGGCACAGACGTCAACCTTGCCATGCAGTTGCCGGTGGCACCGTGCATGCAGGTCCGGGGCGCGGAGACTGCCGGGTACGCGGTCGAGACAGTTGTGTGCCGAGTGGAGCGGGTGGGCGAATAGTCCTGCGGCGGTGCAGCGGTTGAGGAAATTTGAAGGCGGGTCATTGCTATGCTAGTCTGTTTTCGGGCCGGCAGGCATGGACTGTGAAAGGCCATGGGAACGGCGCAGTATTTTGAGACTCGGTAACCCCCGAGCGATATCAAAATGGAATACGTGCACGACCGAATCTCCTCTCCTCGCAGTTTCGCGTTCTCCAAATCAGGATAGTATGGCCTACCAACCCGCGGCGAATGGGACGCGCGTCCGGTTGGGCTTTCCCGTCAAGGTGTTGGGGGCAGCGGGGCTGCGCTCGCACGACAGCCGTCGCTGGCAGAACCAGCCGCACCTGAGCGTCAGTCTGGCCTATCTGCGCGACATTTTTCTCTACCTGGAGCGAAGGGAGATCCGGTTTTACCGGATGGCCGGTCAGCTTGCTCCTTATCTGACTCACCCGGAGCTGCCTGCATTTCACAATCAACTCGAAGAGTGTTCGACGGAGCTGGCGGCGATTGGCGATATGGCGCGGGAGCAGAGAGTGCGTTTAACGCTGCATCCGGGCTTCTACGTACAGCTGAGCCATCCGGATTCCGCCCTGGCGGCGCGGTCGAGCCTGGAGCTGTCTGCGGCGACTTCTCTGCTGGATGGGATGGGGCTGGACGGGTCCAGCGTGGTGGTCGTTCACGTTGGGGGCGGCCACGGGGACGTTGCGGCGGCGTTGGAGAGGTTCGTGCGTGCGGCCAGTTTGCTGCCGGAAGGGGTGCGAAAGCGCCTGGTCCTGGAGAACGGAGACCGTGAGTTCAGTCTGCGTGATGTGGTGTGGCTGCACCGGCGAACAGGGATCCCGGTAGTCCTGGACACGCTCCACCACCGTTGCCACAACCCGGATGCGATCCCGCCGTTGGATGCGCTGAAGATCGCGCTGGCGACCTGGCCGGAGGATGTAGTTCCGAAGATCCATGTGAGCAGCCCGCGTACGGCGGTGCGTACGCTCTATCGTGATGGCGCGGCGCGCGTACAGATGCCGCTGCCGCATCAGCACAGCGACTTTCTGCACCCGTTTGAGGTCATCGACCTGCTGGGGGCGGCGGTTTCGGCGCAGTTGCGGTCGTTTGACGTTATGCTGGAGGCGAAGGCGAAGGATGTAGCGTTGCTGCGATTGCGGGAGCAGATCAGCAGGTACGCGCCGAATTTGGC
Organism: Caldilineaceae bacterium; assembly: GCA_028819675.1. The sequence goes on from JAPPKT010000332.1 coordinate 9,790, forward strand.
GCGGCATGTACAGTAGGGGGTAAAGGCCTGAAGATGTCCCAGGAATACAAGGATCCGTACAGTCTGAAGCGGACAGTTCTGGTCGCGGTGGTGAACAACCAGGCCGACCTGCGGCGGGCGGCATCGGAGGGCTGGTACCGCATACCCCAGAGGCGGGCGCCGCGGCGGGTCGGCGCGGACTATCTGGCGTTTTATCAGACGGGCGCTTTCGGGAGCGAAGCGGAGGCGCGGACGGTCAGCTACTATGCGGCGGTCCGGCGCTATCAGCTGTTGTCGCGGGCGGAGCTGCTGCCGGATGAGGCGGACCATGCGCGGGCGGAGGAGTACTATTTCCGCATTGAAATCGGTCCGCTAATGCGTTTGGCGCGGCCGGTGCCGGCAACGACGTTCAGGCGGCTAACCTTTATTCATACGACGTTGGAGCGTCTGTTGAACGCGAAGGACGTTACGGAGTTGAAGCTGGAGGGGGAACCGTTCCAGACGCTGTGGAGCGCGCTGCGTGCGAGCCGGTTGAGGCCGCTTCCCAACCGGTTGGCGGGAGAGTGGCCGGTTGACATTGCGCTGCGGGTGCGAAACGGTTATCTTGGGATCCGGCTCGATGAGGCCAGCGACATGCGAGAGACAACGGGGCCGGGGGATCGGTGGCGGGTTCTGCGCATACCGGAGAGCCGGATTGAGACTGATCTTGCGGGCTGCCTGCGGGAGGTCGGGGCGGCGCTGGTGGACCTGGGCGGCTCGCTTGACGCGAAGCCGGGACGGGAGATGGTGCTTTAGGGCAGTAGAGATCAGGAGGAGCCTGGTATGGAACTGACTGTCAACGGAAAAGGCTATACGCTGGATGTTCCCGGCGAGGAGAGGTTGCTGTGGGTACTGCGGGACTGGCTGGGGCTGACGGGGACGAAGTTCGGTTGCGGCATCGGCATTTGCGGCGCGTGCACGGTGCATGTGAACGGTGCGGCGGTGCGGTCGTGCCTGATGCCGCTGGCCGCGGTTGCGGGGGCGGACATCCGCACGATTGAGGGGCTGGCGGCGACAGACGACAGCGGCACGATCAGGCTGCATCCGGTCCAGCAGGCGTTTGTCGATCACCAGGTACCGCAGTGCGGCTGGTGCATGAGCGGACAGATCATGCAGGCGGCCTCGTTCCTGGCGCAGAATCCGCAGCCATCTGAGGATGAAACTGTGCGGGCGATGAGTGCGAATTACTGCCGCTGCGGTTGCTATGTGCGCATCCGGCAGGCGGTTCAACAGGCGGCCGGGATGGCGAGCAGGGAGGAGGTCGCGACATGACGCGGGAACGGAATGAGGGCGAGCAAGTCGAAGCGACTATGGACACTTCAGCCGATAACGGCGTAAACGGCGGAACGGACAGGGTCGACAGTTCTGAGGATCCGAAACGGCGCTGGCGGCTGACGCGGCGCGGCTTTCTTATCGGACTGGGGGCGGCGGGGGCCGGTCTGGCGGTGGGCGCGTATTTTGGCAGGCCGGTACTCAACGAAATCATGGCGGAGAGTATGGCAGAGGCCGAACACGCCGGGAGCAGCTTTATGCAACTGCCTGACGATCCGCCGCTTTGGCTGGAGGTATTGGAGGACAGCCGCATTCGTCTGTCTCTGACCAAGGTGGAGATGGGGCAGGGGGTTCATACGTCGATCGCCCAGATTGCGGTTGAGGAGTTGGGCATCAGTTGGGATGACCTGGTGGTGGAGCAGGCGGATACCTCTTCAAGACTGGTGGATGGCATGGGTACCGGCGGCAGTTTTTCGGTTGCAACCAGTTACGGGCCGTTGCGCCGTGCGGCCGCGGGCATGCGCAGTTTGCTGCAGCGGGAGGCGGCGGTGGTGTTAGGGAAGCCCGAGGCGGCCTTGCGGGTTGCGGGGCGGGGGTTTGCGGTCGCGGACAGCCCGGAGAAGAAGGCTGACTTCTACAGTCTGGCGGGAGCGGTTTCGAGCTGGGACCTGCCGGAGGAGGAGACGCTGCAGCTGAAAGCGACGGATGAACTCACCGTCGTCGGACAGCCGGTGGCGCGCATTGACGTTCCCGACAAGGTAACGGGGAAGGCAGTTTACGGCTATGACATGCGCGCGCCCAATATGCTCTATGGCGCTGTTGCACGGCCGCCAACACTGGAGGCCGAACTGGTCGGCGCGTCAGCAGGCGAGGCGGCAGCGATGGATGGCGTCGAAGAGATCGTGATCGACGTGGAAAACGGCTTTGCCGGGGTGGCGGCGAGCTCTCGCAGCGCGGCCTGGTCGGCGGTGAAGGCGATGGAGACGGAGTGGGATGAAGGGCATCTGTGGCAGCAGGAGGAGATCGAGGCGCTGATCGAACCGGCAGGGGAGGGCGGCATCACGATCCAGCGCGAGGGCAATGCCGCCGGTGTGCTGAGGAGAGAGGCCGCGATCACGGCTACGTACCGTTCGCCGTTTGCGGTGCAGGCCCCGCTCGAGGCACCGGCAGCGCTTGCGGATGTACAGGACGGCCAGGTGACGGTGTGGGTGTCGACACAGTCCCACGAAAGGGCGAAGGGTCTGATCGCCGAGGCGCTCGGGGTGGAGGCCGACACGGTTCGGGTTGTCCCGACCTATCTCGGGGGCGGCTTTGGCGCCAAGCTCGATACGGGGGTGGCGGTAGAAGCGGCGCGGCTGTCGAGGGCAGCCGGCGTACCTGTGCATGTGGGATGGGACCGAACAGAGGCGATGCTGCATGGCTACCTGCGGCCGCCGACGAAAAGTGTTCTCTCCGGTGCGCTGGACGGGAACGGACGGATCGTCGCCATGGAGCACCGGCAGGGCAGCAGCGACGTGGCCTTCAGTTTCATGCCTGCGTTCATGGAAATGGTGATGGGCGCGGATTTCGGGGCAACGGTGGGGGCGCGAATCGACTATGACGTGCCCAACCGCACGGTGACGGCCTGGCGAAGGAAACTGCCGGTCTGGACAGGCTGGTGGCGGGGGCTGGGACTTTTCGCGAATACGTTTGCGGTGGAGAGCTTCGTTGATGAGCTGGCGGCAGCGGCGGGCGCGGACCCGCTTCAGTTCCGTCTCGATCATTTACCGGACAGTCCTGCGGGTGGGCGTAAGAGGGCGGTATTGGAAGCGGTCGCGGAACTGAGCGACTGGGGGACCGCGCCGCCTGATGGCCGGGCAAGGGGCGTCGCCTGTTTTGGGTCAAATACGGTAGTGGCACAGGTGGCGGAGGTGTCGGTGGATGAATCGTCGGGGGAGGTCAACGTTCACAAGGTGGACTGCGCGGTGGACTGCGGGCTGGTGGTGAACCCCGATGGGGCGAAGGCGCAGATAGAGGGGAACGTTATGTGGGGCGTGGGGTCGACACTGATTGAGCAGGCGTATGTGAAGGACGGACGCCTGGAATTGAACAACTTCGAGAGCTACCCACTGTTGACGATGCGCGGGGCGCCCGATGTCCGTTCGGTGCTTGTGGACACGGGGATCAAGACGCCGTATGGGATGGGGGAGCCGCCGATCGGGCCGGTGGGCGCGACGATTGGCAACGCGTTTACGGCGGCGACGGGCAGACGGGTCCGGACATTGCCGATGACGCCGGCACGTGTTCTGGAGGCGCTGGCCGGGGGTGTTTCATAAACTGAAAGGCAGCCGGATTTTGCGCTGCGGGCGTAGTCAGCTTTATTCGCCGGAGAGGCCCAGTTCGGGGGCGACCTCTTTCATGGCATCGAGGACGCGTTGCACGTGCTCGTCGAAGGGTTCGCCCAGTTCCTCGATGAAATGGAGATTCTCTGCGCGATCGATAGCGGCGGTGAAGCGCTTGTCCTTCCACTTTCTTTTGACGGATCTGAGCCTTACGCCGCGCAGGTCCTTGTCGGGGCGCACGTAGGCGCAGGCGAGGATGAGGCCGGTCAACTCGTCGCAGGCCAGGAGGGCTTTATCGAGCTTTGACTGGCGCGGGACGCCGAGGAAGGTTGCGTGGGCCTCGATGGCGTGGATGAATTCCGGCGGGTAGTCATGCTGGCGGAAGAGGCGAAGCGCAGTGCGGGGATGGCCGTTCTCCTGGTCGTCCATGTCGGGGTGGCGGTCGTAGTCCAGATCGTGGAGCAGACCTGTCAATCCCCAGAGGTCCTCGTCTTCGCCATAGTGACGGGCGTAGACGCGCATGGCGGCTTCTACGGCCAGCATGTGGCGGCGCAGACCCTCGTTTTCGACCCATTCATACAGTAGTTGTACAGCTTCATTTCGACTGGGCAGGGGCATATCGGCTCCTCTAGTCTGAAGTGGGAATTTGGCCGCTCGCCGTGCGTTGGGGGTGTGCGATGGCGGCGACTTTTCGAGCTGGTGAAGATTGCGCAGTTCGGGCTTTGCAGGCTGGCGACGTGATTGTCACGTCGCGCCGGCCGTAGACGATTTGGCGGCTGCCGGTTATGTATGGGTGTTCGCTACCGTCGGCCCGGTCGCGCCAGATCAGTTTGCCGATGGCCCGGGCGCGGCGGGCGCTGCAGCCCACGGCTTCGCTGAAGGGTGTGCCGTTGAGCCATTTGCGCAGAAAGAGGCTGAGGCTCGGCTCCGGCAGCCAGTTGACGGCGTGGGCGCCGTTGACGGCTTGTGCGCCCAATGCCAGCCAGGTGGGGGCGAGGCTGGCGCCGTAGCAGTTGAGTCCGTAGACCATGCGCAGGTCGAGGAGGGAGGTATCCTCGACGTAGCGGGCGAGCAGTTGGTCGAACGCGGCTGCGTCGACGAGCTCCTGTCCTTTGTAACCGATCAGGCAGCGCTCCTGTCCATGCACGAGGAGAAGCTGGTCGACGGTATGTGTGGCGCTGACGTTTATGAGGGCGCGGGTCAGATTGGCGGCGGTGGCGGCGTCATCTTCAAGGATGAGGACGCGGTGGTAGCGGCGGTAGGCGCCGAGGAGACGGAGCAGGAGCTTTGCGTATTCTTCGGTCAGCCAATCTATGGCGTTCATCGCCCAGTTTGGCAGGTTGACGCCGTGGATATGGCCGACGTTTTCGAGGAAAACTATCAGCGCCAAGGGTTTGCCAGTGGCGGGCGCGGCGCTGCCGGGCAGATTGGCGGATGGTCTTGAAGCCTGAGGCGGGCGTTTGGTGCGGGTGGAGCTGGCGGGCGTCCGGGCAAGGGCCATGGGGCGTGCAGTGTGACGAAGCGCGGGGCGGGCCGCTCAGAATTGGAAGCGGCCGTTGGCGTCAACGACGCGAACTTTGAAGTTTTCGACGAAGGGTTCGAGGCCGGCGATCAACTCCTGCCACTCGTTTGAGCTCAGGATGCGGGCGGCGTCGTCCTTATCCTCAAGGACCCCACCGCCGAGGATCTGGGGGGCTTCGCCCCAGAGCGTGTACCAGGCGTCGGTGATGCGCAGACCCAGCTGGGCAAGTCCTGGAGCCAGCGTCTGTACGACGTAACGCTGGCAGTCTTCTTCGTGCCCTTCCCGCATATCGTAACTCAGAAGTACTTTGACCATGCTACCGTCCTCAAGGGCTGGGAGATAGTCCTGCGGCGTTCTGCCCGTCGCCAGAAGTCGGAAGAACTAGAATCGGAAGCGTTAAAGCGGGACTATATGACCGATTCCGAAGACCAGTATAGCACAGACGAACGGCACAGCGCATAGTGGGCGCAGGCGCGGAAACTGTTCGACAGGCCTCAGTTTGCAGGGGATGCATGGTTAAATCGTGCTACCTAACGGATCCGAAGTAGAAGGCGCATCAGTCGGAGGCCAGGGAGAGAACGGTGTGGAGCCGCACTTCGGCCTGGCGGCGGAACTTTTCGACACTGATGGAGCGGAAGAGCCAGACGGCCAGGAGCAGACCGGCGATTTCAAGGGAGAAAACGGCTGCGTAGCCCATCAGCGGGTTGCTGGTCAGCAAGAAGAACAGATCGTAGAGCAGACCGCTGATGACATTGCCTATGGCCTGACCGGCGAAATTTGCTACGCTCCAGGCGCCAATGTAGAGGCCGGCGGCCTGGGGCACGGTCATGTCCAGCATGAAACTGAGATTGCTGACAGTCATGAGGCCACCGCCCAGCCCTAACAGGAAGACGGAGCCGATAAACAGGTTTGAATTGCCGAGCAGGCCGGCTGAGATGATAGAGGCGAAGGCAATGGCGGTCACGCAGGCGCCCACGTTTGCGCCGGTTTTTTTCCCAAAGCGATTTGTGAACAAGATTCCGGCCAGGAGGGTGATTAAGATGCCGATTCCCCAGATCGATGTCAGGCGGGTGGTGGCCGCGACGGACATGCCTAGTGCCTTCGCTCCGAAGGGTTCCAGCACAACGTCCTGTGCGTGGATGCTGATCAACACAATCATGAGGTAGACGAAGAAGCGGCGGGCCTGGGGATTCAAGGCCAGCAGGCGCAAAACCAGCATGGGATCATCGGCACTATTGGCGGGCTGGTCGGTTCTGGCCGATGCGCGGGGCTCGATTCGGTAGCTTCCGATCAAGACAAAGACTACGGAAACCAGCCAGATTACCCCGAAAGCTGTGACGAGCGTCTCCTTTGAAATGGCGTTTATGGCGGAGCCACCCGAGACAGAGGGAGGTGCTGCCAACATCTGGGAAAGACCATAGGTCGTCAAAATCGTTGACAGTATCATAACCGTCCACATGATGCTGACCGCCCGACTACGCCCATTTTGATCGGCCAGCTCGGTAACGAGAGAGAGATAGCTCACGGAGGCGGCGTTGATACCGGCTCCCCACAGGCAGAAGACGACGGCAGCGGCCCCAAGACCCATCAGAAAGTTATGATCGAGCAGATAGGCTACGTGAACCGTGAAGTAACTGCCGGTCGCCGCGAGAAGCCCGCCGAGGAGAATCCAGGGTGTGCGGTGGTAATCGGCGGCCGGATGGCGATCCGACCAGTTTCCCAGGAATATCTGCAGTGGGGATAGCAGGTAGGGTAAAGCAACCAGGACGGCCACCAGCGTTACCGGCATCTGCATGTCTGCGATCATGACGCGATTGAGCGTGCTGGTGACCGGTACGACGGTGATTGAGACCCCTACATGTACGAGAGTAAGTTGGGCGAGGACGCGGGCGTTCATAGGCGAAGCGTACCATAGATTTCGCGGGAGTTCCAAGATTCTGATGTCGGTTGGCAGGTCCTGAATGGGGGCAGTTGAGGCACGGATATACTCACTGGCGAAGGGGGGGTGCATCTTAGAATTGGGGTGGGAACAGTCTGGCGGGGAACCAGTGCCAGCGGCGGCTGGCGTTGCGTACCGTCTTTGGGCGAGACGCAGTGTAGGCGCCAGGCCTGGCCGTAGGGTGGAATCCGTCAGCTAAGGAGGGTGCGAAGGCAGGCACAAGGCCGGCACCTGCGGGGATCTGATGGGACTGGCGGGACGCGGTCTGGCTGGACACCTTCGATTAGGCACCTGTCACCAATATCGACACCCGGTCGATGAGGCGTGGCCTGGTTTAGGGGGGGCGTTG
>JAPPKT010000622.1 GCA_028819675.1 Caldilineaceae bacterium
GGAGATGAACGAAATCGAGAGATACGAGTTCGATCGCGTGGGATACATAACGATTCCCGGTCTGTTAACGAACGAGCAGGTCGGGAGCCTGGCGACTGCTATTGACGCGCTGGAGGAGGAGGCGGTTGCGCGGGCGGCGGCCACCCCGCGCAGGACAAGCCCGACTGGCCTGCTCGAATATCACCACAACGCGGAGAGGGGCTACTACGTTAACGGGTCGCGGGAGAAAGGGAAAACGATAATCATCGAGGACTTCTTCAACGCCGACCCGGCATTTGATGTGTTGGTGAATCACGCGCCGACTATGTCCTACATTCACGCAATCGTTCAGGAACGGCCGACGATTAATAATTCGGAAATACGTATTCGCTATCCCGGCAACCAGACCGGCACGCACATGGGCGGACCGATCGGGGGTAAGCACAGGTACGGTTACAACCATAAAGGGATCAACAGCATGATGGTGCGGATGGTCTATTTCGTACATGACGTCGGACCGGAAGACGGCCCTTTCTGCGTTGTGCCAGCGACGCATAAGAGCAATATGGTTTCACCCTACGAGGGTAGGAACCCGGACAAGGAGCCGGGTATGATCGGACTCCCGGTGAAGGCGGGCGATGCAATTCTGTTTACCGAGAATCTGCGCCACGGCGGCTTTACGAACCGCTCCGGTAAGACGCGGAAGACAGTTCATATCGGGTACGGCCCATTCTGGATGAAGTCGCAGAACATCGCCACAATGGATGAGGACCAGTACCTTTTGCCTCAGACGTACGAGCGATACACGGAGGAGCAGCGCCAGCTCTTCCGGGCCTGGCCGAATACGCTGGAACGGGAGTTCGGGGATAACCAAAAAGGATAGCTGTGTCATGCTTACCATAGACCGAGCGGAACTAGCCGGCATCCCATCATTCATATTACGCGACACGCGGGTCGATGATGCCCCGGTCGTCGTTCATTATCACGGCTGGACGGGCGACAAGGGCAGCATCGAGAACCCGGACCAGTCGCTGGTGCAGCTGGCATCGGCCGGGTTTTGCGTGGTGGCGCCCGACTGCTATGAGCATGGGGAACGCCGGACTGATGCCTGGTTTCGCGCCCAGTTCAACGGCTGGGCCTTTGTCTGCACTGCGATGGACAAGACACGCGCCGAGGCACCGGAGCTACTTGAGGCAATCATGGCCCTGCCATTCTGTTCATCCCGCAGTCCTCAAGTGTGCGGCTCCTCGATGGGCGGCCTGATCGCGCAGATGGTCCTACCCGAGAACAAGTCGTATGTTTCAATGGTCTCGATTGTGGGCCGTTCGAGCTTTTTCCAGGCCGATGAATGGTGCCGTCAGGCGCAACAGGGGACCTGGTGCGACGACTGGTGCGCGAGATACGCCACGCAGTCACATCCCGACCGGTTTACGGACCGGCCGGTCCTCTTCATTGACGGCGGTCTCGATACAGATTGTCCGGCGGCCACCAATGCGGAGACGGTGCGCTTGATCAATGAACTGGGAGGGCTTGCAGAACATTTCGTGGACCCCGAAGTGGGTCATGCCCGCTCGCCGTCGATGCGAGCAAGGTTCGTTGACTGGATTGTCTCGCACGGCCAGCCGCCCCTGGCAACGGCCTGACCGGCGCGGCGAGACCAAATGCAGAAGTGAACCAGTTCTCATCATGAATGTAAAGTTAGACACAGGAGCACAACTCGTGGAAAAGGGTACTACCGTGCAACACGACATTTCCAAAATCATCGCCGAATTGGATGAACGCGGCTTCTGCGTAATCCCGGGCGTCATCACGCCTGAGAAAGCGGATGAGGCCCGCACAGTGCTGGAAGACTTGCTGGCCGAGGAGGCGACTGAGGGCACGTGGCGAGCGAGGACTCAGCGCGTCGCCCGAATCGCGGTCAAAGACCCGATCTTCGTGGAATTGATGACCCATCCACTGATCGTCTCGATCTGGAGGGAGTATCTAGACGAAGATATGATCTGCTCCACCTGGACTTCAAACACTGCCTATCCCGGCTTCAACCGCTACGGCTGGCACCCGGACTTCCCGTTCCAGTTTGTAAACCAGCCGTGGCCGACCGACAACGTGAGCGGTCAGACGATGTGGCTGCTGGATGACTTGACGGAGGAGAATGGGGGAACGGGCATTTTGCCGTACAGCCACCTCAAGGGCCACCGACCGCCAGAGGAAATCCGGCATGAGTGGATTGAGGAGGCGGAGATCCTGACGGGGCAGCGCGGCAGTGTGATGGTGATGAATGGCAAGACATGGCACTCGTCGCGGCCCAATGTTACTGACAAAGCGCGTTCTGTCCTGCTGGGGATGTATTGCCGTCCTTTCTACCTCACACAGGAGGACATGCGGGCGCAGCTGGCCGACTTAGAGAATCCGTCAGAACTGGTACAGCAGTTAATGGGCGCGAACCAGCACCAGCCAGGCGTTGTAAGCAACAGGTACTAGGGAGGACAACCTACAGTTTGAGCACAGATGAGTGGCCGCTGTTGCCGGCAGCGCCATCTGCTCGATCTTGTTGTCCGGCACGGATAACTCGTTACATCTCAGCCGAGGAGGAAGGCAATGCCTTTGATCAACCTGAAACATGCGGAGACGTTTGTAGAAGGGCTCGACCATCCTGAAGGGGTTGCGGTGGGGCCCGACGGCAAGATATATGCGGGCGGCGAGGCAGGGCAGGTCTATCGCATCGATTACGAGAAGCGACGTATAGAAGAATACGCGGATACGGGCGGCCTGAATCTAGGTATGGCGCTGGATTCGGCGGCCAATTTATATATGTGTACCGCCGACCGCGGCGCAGTCTACAAAGTGACACCTGCAGGCGAAGTGAGCCAGTACAGTTCCGGCACTACGGAGCGCCCGATGACCACGCCGAACTATCCTGCTTTCGACGAACAGGGGAACCTGTACGTGACCAATTCAGGATCCTGGTATGGAAACGACGGCTGCATATATTGCGTAGCGTCGGACGGGACGACAGCGGTGATCGATACCGAGAACAGCCAGTTTCCCAACGGCTGTGCGGTCAGTCCAGATGGCCAGTATCTCTATGTCGCGATGTCGCTCAGCCCTCCTCAGATCATACGATTTCCAATTGAGAGTGGGCGCAAGGTAGGGCCGACCGAGACCGTAGTAGAACTGCCCCATGTCGTACCGGACGGCCTGGCCTTTTGCACAGACGGCAGCTTTCTGATCTCCTGCTACCGGCCGGACACAATTCTGCGTGTTCTGCCCGACGGCGATCTGACCATCCTGATGGACGACTATGAAGGGACGATTCTGGGGGCGCCGACCAATGTATGTTTCGGCGGACCGGACTTGTCGGTGCTATTTTGGGCCAATTTGGGGCGGTGGCATTTGGGATTGAATGCCCACACCGGGTTGAAGGGTGCCGCTTTGTTTTACCCTGACATCGGTGCCGCCTAGAGGTACGGGCAGGGGGCTGCGGACTGGGCGACTGACATACCCTCATTGGCAACCTCTGCCCCGTAGGCTATAATGCCAGATAGCGAATCGTGGATAGTGGAGTCTCCAGCCCCGATCCTCTTGTCACCGAAAGCGCCACCTCCCTGCCACCAAAGAAGCTGACATGTCCTACGGCGCGAGCGCGGGCCCCAATCTACTCCCCTTTTCTTCACAACTGGGTCGTTACCGAATTCTGGAACCATTGGGCCAGGGTGCGACTGCGGTTGTGTACCGGGCTCAAGACCTGACGGGCCGTCAGGTGGCCTTCAAAGTGCTCAACCCTGCGGCGGCGAGTCAGCCTCATATGCGCTCATGCTTTCAGCTGGAGTATCAGACGATGGCCCGGTTGCGCCATCCGGGAATTTTGCGGGTTTACGAGTCCGGCGAGGCAAATGGCCGCCTGTTCATCGCGATGGAGCTGGTTGAGGGCGGCACATTGGAGGAGTTTCTGATGCGTGCAAAGTCGATTGGGGAAGTTGCGGCCATCGATATTGCCCGCCAGGTCGCGGAGGCGCTTAATTTTCTTCACGACTCCGGCAAGATCCACAGGGATGTAAAGATCTCAAATGTATTGCTGGGGCCGAGTGGACGTGCCGTACTGTTCGACTTCGGCACGGTCTACGACACATATAATCCGGCAGACCATGCGCCGGGCATATATGGCACGCCGGCCTTTTTGGCTCCGGAGCAGATACGCTCCAAGGGAGAGCCTGACAAACGTTCCGACCTATACAGCCTCGGGATCGTGCTCTATCTGATGGTTACGGGGCGCAGACCCTTCTACGGTTCGAGGGAGGAGGTCCTGGATGCGCATCTGACGCAGACACCGCCGCCGCCGTCAGCCTGGGGATGGGTTTCGCCCGAACTTGAACAGATCATCCTGAAGGCGCTGGCGAAAGAGCCGGAAGAACGATTCGAGAGCGGGGACGAGTTTGCGATGGCTTTGAGAGGCGTGGAGGTAGAAACGGAGCAGCCCAAGCCGCGGCTGGCTACGCGTTTGCGTGCCTGGCTGGAGGAGACGGTGCGCCCGGAGTGAGTAACGGCCTTGAGGGGCGCGGTGCCTAAAGCGGATATCCGTCAGTCTTCAAGGCCGTTCATCAGAGCCAGTTTGACTTCACCGATGGCCCGCGTTACGTCTATCTCGCGCGGGCAAGCCTGGACACAATTAAATACTGTTCGGCAACGCCAGACGCCGTCGGCGTCGTTGAGCACGCGTAGGCGGAGGTCGGCGGCGGCGTCACGGTCATCGAAGATGAAGCGGTGGGCCTGGACGATAGCTGCGGGGCCGATGTAGTCCTCGTTGGCCCAGAAGCTGGGGCAGGACGTTGTGCAGGCGGCGCAGAGAATGCACTTGGTGGTATCATCGTAGCGTGCGCGGGCTTCCTGGCTCTGGTAGCGCTCACCAGCGGCGGGCAGGTCGTCGTTGATAAGGTAGGGCAGGACGGCCCGGTACTTGGCGAAAAAGGGCTCCATGTCCACGACCAGGTCCTTGATCAGCGGCATCGAGCGCAGTGGTTCGACCTGGCACACGTCCCCGACATCCTGCATCAGCACTTTGCAGGCCAGCGCGTTGCGTCCGTTGATCACCATGGCGTCGCTGCCACAGATGCCATGGGCGCAGGAGCGGCGCAGAGTGAGAGTGCCGTCCTGGTACCACTTAACCTGATGCAGAGCGTCGAGCACGCGGTCGCTCTCTTCCACGTCCACCCAATATTCTCCCCACCAGGGCTTGGAATCTGCCTCCGGATTGAATCTGCGAATTCGCATTTGGATGCGCATATTAGTAGGTTCGCTCCTCGGGATGGTGGATAGTGATATTCACCGGCGCGTAGTCCAAACTGATCTTTCCATCCACTTTTGACGCGTAAGTATGGGTGAGCCAGTTCTCATCGTCGCGGGCCTTGTGATCTTCGCGGCTGTGGGCCCCGCGGCTTTCCGTGCGTGCGAGGGCGCTGGCCGCGGTCACTTCAGCAAGGTCGAGCAGGTTTTGCAGTTCGATGGCTTCGAGGATGTCGGTATTGAAGCGCTTGCCCTTATCCATGACGGTGATGTCCTGCGCAGATTCCTGAAGTTCTCGAATTCGATTCAGGGCCGACTGTATACCCTCTTCTGTGCGGAAGACACCTACCTGGTCCATCATGAGCGCCTGCATCTCGGTGCGCAGATCAGCAACGTTATTCTGGCCTTGGTTGCCAAGCATGTGTTGGAGCATGGCCTGGGTCGGCTCCCAGGTTTCCGCGGGCAACTCCGCCCAATCATTCTGCTGACAATAGGCGGCGGCGGCTTTGCCGGCCCTTTTTCCGAAGACGACGAGATCGACGAGACTGTTGGTGCCTAGACGATTGGCGCCGTGTACGCTGACGCAGGCGACCTCGCCGGCAGCGTAAAATCCGGGCATTACGTCGCCCTGGGCATTGGTCTGCACTTCGCCGTCGACATTGGTAGGGATGCCGCCCATGGCGTAGTGAGCGGTAGGCTGCACAGGCATCGGATCCACCGCGGGGTCGATGCCGAGATAGGTCTTGCAGAATTCGGCGCTGTCGGCCAGTTTTGTCTCCACGACCTGGCGGCCAAGGTGGGTGGCATCGAGATGGACATAGCGCCCGCCGTCGATGCCCTTGTTGTCGCGGACCTCCAGGTAGATGGCACGGCTGACCACGTCGCGGCTGGCCAGGTCTTTGAGATTGGGCGCGTAGCGTTCCATAAACCGTTCGCCGTCGCGATTGCGCAGGATGCCACCCTCGCCGCGCACGCCTTCGGTGATGAGGATGCCCATCTTGTAGATGCCGGTGGGGTGGAACTGGAAGAACTCCATGTCCTCCAGGGGGATGCCTTTGTGCAGCGCGATTGCGGGTCCGTCGCCGGTAAGGCTATGGGCGTTGCTGGTTATCTCCCACATACGGCCAAAGCCGCCGGTGGCGAAAATCAGGGCCTTTCCGTGGAATACGTGGAGGTCGCCGCTGTCGATTTCGTAGGCGACGACACCGGTCGCCCGCCCGTCGGCGGAGAGCAGCAGGTCCAGCACGTGGAATTCGTCAAAGAAGCGCACGTTGCGGGCGATGCACTGCTGATAGAGCGTCTGCAGGATCATATGGCCGGTGCGATCGGCGGCGTGACAGGCGCGACGCACGGGTTTTTCGCCGAAGTTGCTGGTATGGCCGCCAAACGGCCGCTGGGCAATCTTGCCTTCCGGCGTGCGATCGAAGGGCAGACCCATGTGTTCCAGTTCGTAGATTACGTCCACCGCCTCCTGGCACATGAGGTCGACAGCGTCCTGGTCGGCGAGATAGTCGCTGCCCTTGATTGTGTCGAAGGTGTGCCACTCTGCGCGGTCTTCTTCGAGATTGCCGAGGGCGGCGCCGATACCACCTTGTGCGGTGCCGGTATGGCTGCGAGTGGGATAAAGCTTGGTCAGGACTGCTGTGTCGCTGCCCTGGCTGGCGTAGAGGGCTGCCATCAGCCCAGCGCCGCCGGCGCCGACAACGATCGTTTCAAATTTGTGCGTATGGATCATCTTGTCCTCATGTTGCGAAGGGGCGAAACATTTGGCGCTAATTGCACATTGTTACGATGCGCGGGGGCGTTTGCCATCAGCCCATCAGGCGCTGGAACAGATTACCCAAGCCGCCGGCGCCCAGAACGATCGCTATCGTACCGAGCAAAATCAAGAAGAGACCAAGGCCGTAGACAGCAGCCGTGAGCAGGAAATTAAGAATCCTGTTGTGAACGTAGTCGTTGATGGAGAAGCGGACCCCGTTCATACCGTGTGCCATGCCGATGAAGAGAAGGGAGGCGTCGAAGAGGCGCCAGAAGACGCCTGCCGGGCCTGACCAGCGAGCGTCAATGTTGTCAAAGGTGATATTCTCCACGCCTACGGCCATATGCATGTAGAGCAGGTGAAAGACAACCGTGATGAACATGACCAGCCCAGTCAGACGCATGAACAGCCAGATTCTGCGTTCGTGATTGGGTGCTCCATATTGGGTTTTCCCCAGGTACGGCCGGCTCGAAGATGTCGCCATTTTTCACTCCTCAGAAGATGCCCCGCAGGGTGATGATGGCAGCTGGCACAAGCACGATCACGACGAGCGCCAGTTCGATGCGCACAATCGTTCGCTGGTATTTCCCCAGCGCCGGGAAAAAGTCAATGATGATAATTCTCATGCCGTTAAAGGCGTGGTATAGCACTCCGAAGAGAAGGAAGACTTCCAGTACCTTGGCCGGCGGGGACGTGTACAAGGTTGCGTGGACCCATGCATACGGACCAGGCCCAATTGCGGCAATGAAGATACTGACGATGTGCATGTACAGAAAGAGCACGATGCCGAGGCCGCTGGCCCGGTGCAGTATCCAGGCCCACTGGCCCTCCGCTCCTCTGTAGGATATGCCTCTGTAGATCGATGCTACGAGGGCGGCCATTTGCTGGGAACTCCTTTTGCGGCTGACGAATATGAATTGAGTGGTGGTTTCGGCGTGCCTTGTTCCAAAAGGAACGAACAGATAGACAAATCATAATCATCACCGGTGATCCTGTCAATTCAGGCGGGAGAATGTTGGATATTGGAACAGTAAAACTCCGTCAGAATTCAGGCTTGAAGTATCTCTGAGCTGTCGTGAAGGCTGGGCAAGAAGGAGGCTTACCGAGAATTGGATAGAGAGGTTCTGGTATTTGTTGTTCAATATTGCTGAAGCGACCGGGCACGGGAATGCGAAGCGATTGGCCTTGAGAGTTGCCATTTGGACCGTTGCGGGAACTGCTCTGGCGTCTACTGCCCTTCGCCCCAGCGCATGCGCGCAAGGAGCACATCGGGCTCCCAGACTTCGATCTCAACTGTCGGTGTCAGGGTCTCGATATTGTAAACGATCAGGCGCAACTCATACACTCCCGGTGGAAGGTCGGCGGGGATTCCCAGTTCAAACCAGGTGTCGACGGGCTCCAGTTCCCGCCACTGGCTCGTGGCTCGAGACTCCGGATCAGTGAGGACTTCGTCCTGTTGGAAGACTCTGTTTCCGGACTCATCATGGATGCGGAGGGAAATCGCGAAATCAACATGCTGATCAGAGCCTGTCCTCCATCGCATGCCCACCCAGAGCGGCTGATCTCTCCTCAAATTGATTGTTTCTTGCGTAGGAAGGCGATCCTCCCCTTGTTCCAAGGCAAACCCGAGCAGATCGATGCCGCCGTCGTAGTTGACGGCTGCCCTCCGCCGGCGATCTTCCTCGACGGGATCGCCTCCGCCGGCTATGAGTTGCCTTATGCGGGGAAGCAGGTCGGCTGATGATGCCACAAGCGCGAACATTCCGTCAGCGATACTGGATCCGCTGATGCCGATAACTGCGCCCGTGTCCGAGACAAGTGCGCCGCCGCTCTGGCCGCCAGCGATTGAAGCATCGGTTTGGAAGTAGGTGATCCGGCCCGAATCACTCTGACGCAGGCGGGACAGGATGCCCTTGACGATCGTTGGCTGCGGGAAAGATTCAAATTCGGCCGGGTAGCCGATAAGGTACATGTCGGCGCCGATGGGCGTGGTCTCGCCGTCGATGAGGGGTATTGGTTCGGTGGCGATGTCGACTGGACCGAGAACGGCCAGGTCGGCCTCCTGGTCCCATCCTCTTACCGGAACGCCATCGAACTCAGCCCCATTGGGGAAGACAACGCGTGCAGTATCGAAGGGATAGACGACGTGGCGGTTGGTAACGACGTACCGCCCTTCGAACAGGACGCCGCTGCCGCTTGCTTCTTCGGTCTGAACGTACGCGATAGCCGGTGAAACTTTCTGAAAGATCTGGGCGGAAGTGAGCTTGGGCGGTATGAAAACTGCGATCGTGGTGTCACCGATATTGGCCGTCGTCACCAAAGGGGCATAGATCCATGCCAGCGTCCCGTAGTACCAGATTCGCCACCAGTCGCTGGTCTCGTTGCGGCCAATGATAGGAAACTGATCGCCCGGTTTGGCCGCGCCGACAATGGGATAGTAGGTGCCTGGTCCACCGCGAACATTCATGTTCCTCTCGACGAGAACAATCGGTTCGGGAATGGGGGTCTGGGTGGGTTTTGAGGCTACGTCAGAATGGACCTCTCGAATTTCGGTTTCGCTGGATGGCGTAGGTGTCGAGGGAAGGTCTGCCACCGGCGTTGCCGGGGAACCGAGAATCTGGGGACGGAACTCAAAGACAAGAGAGAGCAGCAGAGTGACAAGGACAGCGGCGATCACGGTCTGGATCCCCCATCTCCTGGCGTTGCTCTTGGATGGAAGGGTGTCGAAGGAACGTCCGCAGTGACTGCAGAGGTCTTCTGATTCCGGGGCAAATTGGCCGCAGCCAGGGCAGCGTCTATAGAGTGTTTCTGCCATTGAGAGGGTTCAGTCCGATATGAAAACTCCTCCGTGGTTTGCTGGAGGCACGGCCGCAAACAAGCTGGCCCGCGCAGAGTGCGCGGGCCCCTGTGATCCGGGCAACTGGTTGCGGGAAGTCAATCCTACATATTTTCGATCAGTGCCTGGCCGAATTCGCTGCATTTGAGTAGGGTGGCGCTCTCCATCAGCCGTTCGAAGTCGTAAGTGACCCTCTTCTGGCCGATGGTTTCTTCCATCGCCTGGATAATCAGGTCGGCGGCCTCATTCCAACCGAGATGGCGGAGCATCATCTCGCCGGACAAGATTACCGACGAAGGGTTCACCTTATCCTGACCTGTATATTTGGGCGCGGTGCCGTGGGTGGCTTCGAAGATGGCTCGGCCTGTCTCGTAGTTGATGTTTGCGCCGGGTGCGATGCCGATGCCGCCCACCTGGGCAGCGAGGGCGTCGCTGATGTAGTCACCGTTGAGATTCAGTGTTGCCAACACATCGTACTCGGCCGGACGCGTCAGGATCTGTTGCAGCATGGCGTCGGCGATGACGTCCTTGATGATAATGTCGTCGCCGTTTGCGGCAGGCAGCTGGCGCCAGGGCCCACCATCCAGGAGTTGCGCGCCGAAGCTCTGGTCGGCGGTCTGGTAGCCCCAGTTGCGGAAGGCGCCCTCGGTGAACTTCATAATGTTGCCTTTATGCACAAGGGTGACGCTCTCGCGCCCGTTATCGAGCGCGTATTGGATGGAGGCGCGTACGAGGCGATCGGTGCCTTCCCGGCTGACGGGCTTGACACCGAAGCCGGCTGTGTCCGGGAAGCGCACTTTGGCGTAGCTCTCGGCGAAAGCCGAACTGAACAACTGTTTGAAGCGTTCGGCCTCCTCAGTGCCTTCTTCGAATTCTATGCCGGCGTAAATGTCTTCAGTATTTTCGCGAAATATCACCATGTCAACCAACTCCGGATGCCTTACCGGGCTGGGGACGCCGTTGAAGTAACGAACGGGACGAACGCAGGCGTAGAGATCCAGGCGCTGGCGCAGGGCGACGTTGATGCTACGAATGCCGCCGCCAACCGGGGTCGTCAGAGGGCCTTTGAGCGCGACCATATAGTCATCGATGGCGTCCAAGGTTTCCTGCGGCAACCAGACGATCTCGTTGTAGACGTCATTGGCTTTGTCCCCAGCGTAGACCTCCATCCAAACGATCTTTTTCTGTCCGCCGTAGGCCTTGGCCACGGCCTCATCCAGTACGGGCTGGCTGGCCGCCCAGATGTCCGGACCGGTGCCATCGCCCTCGATAAAGCAGACAATGGGATTGTCCGGTACCTGCAGATTTCCATTCTGATCGATGTCGATCCTTTTGCCTTCGCTGGGAACGACTATCCGTTCATATGCCATCAGTGAAAAGCCTCCAAATGGGGTGGGTAAGTGTTACGCCAAGTCTTGTTCTACTTGTTCGAGCCAGTGGGCATCGGAGCGGGAGAAAATCTGACCGGAGCGTTCCTGGCTCCAAGGTCCGACTAGCCAATAGATCAGGCGTGCGGCAGATTCGGTACTCAGTAAAGTGCCCTGTCGGTGGGCTTCATGGAAAAGGCTGAAGTCCAGGTTTGAGTCGTGGGTATCGATGCTGCGAATGTCGGCCTGCATCTCCGTATCCACCATGCCGGGTGCGAGCGCGTTTACGGTTACACCGGCCACGCCGTCGGTCTGTAACTCCGCGGCCAGGCAGCGCGTGAGCATGTTGAGCCCGGCCTTGGCGGCGCAGTAGGCACTCCAACCGGGCATGACGTTGTCGGCCGCGCCGCTGGTAACGTTAAGAATACGGCCATAGCCCTGTTCGATCATGACCGGCAGCACATTGCGTGCCATTTGAAATGGGCCGACGAGATTGCAGTGGATGTTGTAGGCCCATTCCTCGGGGTCAGCCTCAAAGACCTGCTCTACCGGCCAGATGACGGCGGCGTTGTTGACCAGAATATCGACCCGGTCGAACTGGGTGAGGGCCGCCTCGACAACCTCTTCGATCTCTTCAGAGTTCGTTACATCGCAAGGCACAGCGATAGCCCGTGCTCCCGCGAGGCGGATGTGCCGGGCAACTGCTTCGATCTGGTCTTCGCTGCGGGCGGTGAGGATTACAGCTGCGCCGGCGGAGGCCAACAGGTTGGCGGCAGCGGCTCCGATACCGCGTCCGCCACCGGTAATGATCGCTACTTGCCCCTTGAGTTTTTTGGAATGCTTGCGCTCCGCCATATTTGTCAGCATGCCGCCGCCCATTGACAGCACCGGGAATCGAGCTCGGTTGTGCCGTAAGGCGGGTCTCCCGCCCCGCCAAAAGTTGACGCTTACTTTTCGTGAAGTCTACCAGAAGCACGCTGAAACAACCATTCCATAGGATGATCGCATACGGTAATGAAGCAGCATGTGCCATAATATCGTAAGCGGGCCGGCAGTTGTGCCCCGTTTCCAGAGATTCTTTCTACCTTAAGGGGAACTTCCATACAATGTACAATTTTTTCACAGAGGCCCATGACGGCTGGCATTACCTGGCGTCACTGGCACTGGTTGTTGCGGTGGCGGCGTTTCTGGTCAACTGGTTGCGAGGACAAGAGTGGAGTCAGCTAGAGCAGCGCATCGGAACGTACGCTATCATCGTGGTGGACATCCAGCTGCTGTTGGGGCTGATCCTGTGGGGTATAGGCGCGAGTTTGGGCATTATCGGAGCAAATGCAGCGCGCACAATCGAACATCCGTTTACGATGCTGCTGGCCATCATAATATTGCACGCCGGCTGGATATGGACGAAGAGGTCGGACGAGACGGTGCGTTTGCGGAATGGAGCACTGACCTTCCTCGTAGTGGGGTTGTTGGTGCTAGCGGGCTTGACGCGAATTTGGGGAATTCTGTAGAGAAGCTTCGGATAGGGCAGCCGGTTCAATTGTCCTGGCGCCTTCATCCGATCCAGTGTGGTATTGGGGCAAAGCAACTCCCCGTCAGCCGTCGTATTCTCCAAAGGCGGCAACGACATTCTGGCCACCGAAGCCAAAGGCGTTGACGATTGCGCAGCGAACGGGGAAATTGAGCTGTTCATTGCCGACTACGTCGACGCCCAACTCCGGGTCTTCGGTGTAATTGATCGTCGGAGGGATGATGTTTTCGCGGATGGCCATGACCGCGGCCAGCGCTGATTCTGCTCCGGCGGCTCCCAAGGCATGGCCGACCATACTTTTTATGCTGGTGGTCTTCGGCGTCGGTTGGCCGAAGACCTGGCGGATAGCGAGGGCTTCGACCTCATCGTTCAGCTCGGTGCCGGTACCGTGGGCGAGGATCAGGTCCACATCTTCAGGAGCGAGGTCGGAAAAGCGCAGGGCTTTCTGAATGGCACGGCTGGCGCCGTCGGCGCTGGGGTCGGGGGCGGTGAGGTGGTAGGCATCTCCGGTCAGCGCGCCGCCGAGGACTTCGGCGTAGATTTCGGCGCCGCGGGCCAGGGCATGCTCCTCGGTTTCCATGATCATCGCAACTGCTCCTTCGCCGCTGACAAAGCCATTGCGATCGATAGAGAATGGGCGGCAGGCCTGCTGCGGCCTGTCAGTGTCTTTGGAGAGAGGTCCCATATTACCGAAGGCGGCAAAAGTCAACATTGAAATGGCCGATTCAGTGCCGCCAGCGATCATCACGTCGGCTTCGCCCCTCTGTAGAAAATGGAACGCCTCCAAGATCGAGTAATGGCCGCTGGCGCAGGCGGCGGCGCTGGTCATGACCGGACCGCGGGCGCCTACCGCCATAGAGACGACACAACTGGCTGCATTGGCCATGGCACTGGGCACGACAAAAGGGCCCACGGTCTTCCAGGACTTTTCGACCAGTTTTTCGGTAGCGTACTCAATTTCGATGATGCCGCCGCCGCCAGTGGCCATCATCACACCTATTTCATCACGATTCGCGTCGGTGATTTCGAGACAGGAGTCGGTCAACGCCTGCTTAGTTGCGGCAACAGCAAACTGCGTGGCGCGTGCCGTACGCCGAATGAACTTTCGATCCATGTATTGCCGCGCGTCGAACTCCTTTACCTCGCAAGCGATGTTGTAGGGCATATCGCCGGCATCAAACAGGGTCAACGCGCCAGCGCCGGATTTGCCTAGCAGCAGGTTTTTCCAGAAAGTGCCCGGGTCGTTGCCAATGGGTGTGATCGCGCCCATGCCAGTGATCACAATCCGATTCATACTTACCTTCCTTCTGCATCCAAGTCGCGCCATGTGGGAATCAGGGCGCATCCGACCCAGTCAGGCGAATTTGGTTCTCCGCTCTATTCGACTGGTGAATCCTTTGTTGACTCCAGAAGCCGGGGAATTCGACGTTGAACGGCTACCTAAACCATCAAGCAAAGGGCAGCACTATTATATCCTCCACGGGACGGGCTAGAGGAAATTATAGAGGAGAGCAGTCATGACGTCAAAATCATAGTGAATTTTTGGAAAGAAATCGAAGTGCGTGGTCAACAGTTAGAGAACCATTCCTGTCAACGTAGGATGCGGAGTTGAACGGCATCGTGGGAGAACTCACATCTGCCATTCACGGTTAGGCCTTGCCAAGAAGGGCGGCCAGCAACGCCATCCGGATGTACATGCCGTTGCGCATCTGGCGGAAGTATGCGGCCCGGGGGTCGTCGTCCAAGGCGTAGCTGATTTCACCGACTCGGGGCAGCGGGTGCATTACGATCATATTCTTGCCGGCCTTGGCCATCAGGTCCTGGTCGACTACGTAAAAGTCCTTGACCCTATCGTATTCGGCCAGATCGGTAAACCGCTCTCTTTGCACACGGGTCATGTAGAGCACGTCGGCTTCACCGATCACCGAGTGCAGGTCGTCGACTTGGCTAAAGGAATGACCTGAAGCTTGAACAGCTTCCAGCACGTCGGCGGGCAGGCGCAAAATATCGGGGCTGACGAAAATGAAGGAGACGTTGTAGTTCACGAGCAGTTTGGTCAAGCTGTGGACAGTGCGCCCGTAGCGCAGGTCACCCACCATCGCAACGGTAAGTCCGTCAATCTGCTGCAGCTCTTCCTGCACTGTAAAGAGATCGAGCAGGGCCTGGGTCGGGTGTTCCCCGACGCCGTCGCCGGCGTTGATTACCGGCTTTTCGGCATAGTAGGCGGCGGTTGCGGCGGCGCCCACCTCCGGATGGCGGATCACGATTACGTCGGCGTAACACTCGAGTGTGCGTATGGTATCAGGCAGGCTTTCGCCTTTGCTGACTGAACTGTATTGGACGTTGTTAATGGGAATTACCTGGCCGCCGAGGCGCTGCATTGCCGCTGTAAAGCTGGAGCTGGTGCGCGTGGAAGGCTCATAGAAGAGATTGGCCAGGATTTTGCCCTGCAACATCTCGGCGCCGCCGAAACGCTCAACCAGCACGCGCATTTCGTGGGCAATCCCGAAGATGGCATTAAGCGAGGCGCGATCGAACTGATTGACGCTCAGAATATCTTCGCCAGCAAAGCTCTCTATTGTGATTGTCATATTCTCCTTACCTGTGCTCTCCGATTGAAGCTCACGCCAAGAGTTCGCTCAAGCCGACACATCGCAGTCCAGAGACCGGCATCGTCCACGCCGTATGGGTTGTATGAAAGGTGGGAATCGGAGTCAGGCCGGCATTCCATTTTCAATGCGCATGCTCTTGGAAAAGTACGCGCCCGGCGCCGGGAGATGCCAGGACCCGTTCGCCGTCAAAGACAGTTTCACCCCTCAACACGACTTTTTCGACGCGGCCTTTCACCGGCCGCCCGGCAAAAGGCGTCCAGCCGGAACGTGTGCGCATGCCGGCGTCGTCCAGTTCATACGATTTGTCCAAGTCCACTTCGACCCAAGTCTGCGGCTGCTCTGCGAGACCATAGATGCGGCGTGGACTATCGACGCAGCGCAGGAGCAGGTCGTCCAGTTCAAGCCGGCCGGCATCGACAGCTGTGAGCAGGAGGGGAAGCATGGTTTCGACGCCGGGGACGCCGGGCATCGGAGTGTGGGTACTGCCACCAGATTCGTGCTCTCTCTCGATTTCTCCTGGTGACAGCATGCCTTTTTCTGAAAAGGTATGCGGCGCGTGGTCGGTGGCGAAAATATCAATGATATCGAGGTTTTCCCACAGGGCCGCCACATCGTCCGGCGCGGCCAGTTTGGGCCGCATGTCGAAACGGTTGCCGCCGCGGTCATAGTCCTCTTCGGTCAGAAAGAGGTGGTGGGGGGTGGCCTCGCAGGTGACCGGGATGCCCTTCTCTTTGGCTACGCGGATTAGTTCGATCTCGCTACGGCGGCTGACATGTACGATATGCAGGGGGACATGGTAGAGATGGCTGAGAGTCAGACAGACTGGTACCATCAGCTCTTCGGCGTGAACGGCGACAGGGCCAAGTGTGGACGCGGCTGCCTGCACTGGGCTGTTGCGCCGGTTCCCAGTGTTTGTTGCGGCCCGTCTCCAGCCGTCTAATTCATCGGCGCGCTGCGCCCACGTGCGGAAGAGGCGATGTAGTAGACCCAGCTCTTCGATCCGCAGGCTGCCGAATGTTTCGTTGACGTAGATTTTGAGGCCACAAGCCTGCGATGCAACCGGGAGGTAGGCATCGCCATCGGCCACGGTTGCCCCGACAAACAGTCCCACATCACAAACTGCCTTTTCTTCCGCCAGTCTCACCTTTTCCTGGAAATTGGCCGGAGTGGAGGTGGGTGGAACGGTGTTGGGCATGTCCAGAACGGTGGTCACGCCGCCAGCCAAGGCAGCGCAAGTGCCGGAATGGAGATCTTCCTTTTGTATGTAGCCCGGTTCGCGGAGATGGACGTGGGCATCAACGAGGCCGGGCAGGCGCAGAGTCGTCATAGGTTCCCAACCGAGTTCAGAATAAACTGCCCCATTTTACTTGAATGTCGCGGATGCGGCAATAGACAATGCCGCAGTTACCTACGTTAAATTCTATCGCAGGATTGTACGGAACCGGTAACCGCTAAACTTTTTTTGTGTACGCACTGCGTGCCATCTGCCTGGGACCGGAATGACGGAACGCACCGTCAGGATTACTATGGGGGAATCCTGAAGGTCGCTGCGCTGTACGTCAGCCTAGATTGGGCGTTGCTTCGCCCGCCTTTCCTGCGCTGGGTCACAGTTGGAACCCGCCACGACGCGGGGTGGGGGAAGCACCGGCCGCCGCGGGCGGCCAACTTCGAATTGCCCGCAAACTCGCTGCGGCGCGAGGGTTTCCCCGGGGGCGTTGGGGGGGGGGGGGCCCCCCCCCAAGGGGGGGCCCAAAAGGCCCCCC
>JAPPKT010000302.1 GCA_028819675.1 Caldilineaceae bacterium
GACCGATCATCGGCGCACCCTGCGCCGCCAGCGTCGCCGGATGCACGTCGGTCGGTCCCGGCACAAACAGCCTCTGCGGCGGCTTATCCGCCGGCGTCACAAAATCGGCCCTCTCCCACCCAACCTTCGCCGTGCCGTCAATGGCTTCTGTATTTCGAACTGTCGCAGTCATCGAATTCAGTGTCCTCTTTGCTGCTGACCTGGCCGCAACGCAGTAAGCTGACTGGCCAGGAACTGTCGGTCGCCCGCCTTCAGCTGCACGCCGGACGGCAACCGTGCCTCCCTACCCCTCCACCGGCTCCACGCAGCCCGGCTCGTCATTGCGCGGGTTGTTCACCGTCCTGCTCACAGCCACGGCCTCCATCTCCCTGCCCTCGTAAGGCCGCATCAGGTGTAGCAGCGTATCAGCCTTCTGAACGCTCGCATCCAGCCACTCGTCGTAGTCCTCCCGGTCGAGAATAACCGGCATGCGATGATGAAGCGGCCCCATGAACTCGTTCGCATCCGTCGTCAGCAGTGTACACGACTCGATCACCGAGCCGTCCTGCTCCCAGTGTTCCCACAGCCCCGCAATCCCGAAAACCTCGCCCGATGCCAGACCGATAAGATAAGGCTGCTTGCCGTCTTTCACCTTCTTCCACTCATAGAACCCATCCGCCGGCACAATACAGCGCCGGTACTTGTAAGCCGCCCGGAACGAGGGCTTCTCCGCCGCCGTCTCCGACCGCGCATTGATCATCCTGCTCCCGATCTTGGGGTCCTTCGCCCAAAAGGGGATCAACCCCCAATTCAGAAAGGTCGCCTCACGCATACCGCCGTGCGGATTCGTCCGCACCGCCAGCACCGGCTGAGTCGGCGCAATGTTGTACCGCGGCCCCGTCCGCGGCGCCTCATCCAGCTCAAACAACATCTGCAAATTCTGCGGCGAAGCCCGCAACACAAATCGACCGCACATCGCTGCCTCCCTGTTTATCCCCGCTCCATCAACTCCTGCTCAATCCCCTTCCGATCTTAGCCACAGCCCCCCTCCCCTGTCAACAAACGCCCCCACCAATCGCACCCCACCCCGCCTTCCCCATGCCCCACTCCTAACCACTAACCACTAACCACTGACTACTGACTACTGACTACTGACTACTGACCACTGCAGTCCCAGTTTGACGGTTCTCCATCCACCGGGTAGCATAGCGGGCAGTGTGCCGCAGACCATCTCCTGCGAATAAACCCGACACCCATGCGACTCGCCGTCCTCGCCGACATCCACGGAAACCTGCCCGCGCTGCAAGCCGTCCTGACCGAACTGGAAAGGCTCCAGCCCGACTTCGTCGTCCTCGACGGCGATCTCATCAACCCCATGCCCTTCAACAACGGCGTCGTCGACGTCGTCCGCTCTTCCGACTGGGCCGTAGTCCGCGGCAACCACGAATTCTACCTCCTCGACTTTGGCACCGAACGTGCTCCCCAGGGCGCCGGCGACTCCGAACGCTGGGGCAGCCTTCACTGGCTTGTCAAACGAGTCGGCACCCAGCAGGCCAACTACCTCGCCGCGCTGCCCGATGAGCTGCGACTTCTATTCCCCGGCGCCCAGCCCATCCGCGTCGCGCACGGTGTGCCCGGCCGCAATCGCGTCGGCTTCTACCAGAACATGCCCGACGAGAAAGTCATCGCCGAAATCGACCCAATAAAAGAGCGTAACGTCATCTCTGCCCATACCCACGTACAGGTCGACAGACACCTCTACAAGCCCGATTCGGATGATCCCATGACCCATCCCCACGAGAGCGGTGCTCTCTTTAGTGGCGCTGGCCCCCTCCAGCCCCCGGCACCCCCCGCCGAAACCTGCCGTCACTGGCACCTCATGAATCCCGGCAGCATAGGTCTCCCCCTTAACGGCGACCCCGCCGCCCAGTTCGCCCTCATGGAATCGGTACCCGAAAGCGAGCAACCCGGCGGCTGGCGCGTGCAGCACCACCGCGTACCCTATGACCGCCGCCCAGTCCTTGAGGCCTTCTCCAGCGAAGGGCTGCTCGAGGCCGGCGGCGTAATTGCCCAGCTCTTCTACTGGGAGCTGGTCACAGCCGAACCCGAGATCATCAACTACTTCCGCTGGTGCTGGGCCAACGGACACGACCCCGACGCCGAAGACATCCGGCACTCCTTTATCGCCTACAGCCAAGCCACCGGACGCGAGCAGTACGTTGACGAACGCGACCCGCTAAAGGTGGCCCGGCACACATGAACTCTACTCTGCGCCTCGCATTCCTGGGCGACATCCACGGCAATCTGCCGGCTCTCGAAGCCGTGCTGAGCGATTTGGACAAACAGGCTCCTGACGCCGTCTTTCTTCTGGGCGACCTGATTAACCGCTGCCCCTGGACCCGCGATGTTATCGACATCCTGCGTCAACGAAACTGGCCGTCAGTCCAGGGCAACCACGACCTGGTTCTCGCCCAGCTCAATACACCGGATGGCTCGCCTGTGTTCAGCAACAGAAACCGCTTTCCCAATATGCACTGGACCTGGGAGCAACTGGGTCCCGACGAACTCAGCTACCTTCGCCTCCTCCCACACGACCTCCTCATAGAGACCGCGGGCGCTTCGCCGCTGCGACTCTTCCACGGAATCCCCGACAACCCCTTTGCCGGTATCGTACCCGACGCAGATGAAAAGTCGGTATCCAGCCAGATCGAATTGTACGACGAACCCGTACTGATCTGCGGCCACACGCACCAGCCGCTGGACCGCACCATCACAACCTCTTCGTCACCCGCGCACAACGGATTCTCGAGTCAAACTGGGCAACGAATTCTCAACCCCGGTAGCGTCGGCATGCCCTACAACGGCGATCCCCGCGCCCAATATCTCCTTCTGGACCTCGTTCAGGAAGACGGCAAACTGGCCTGGCAACCCCAATTCCAAAGATTGGACTATGACTTTGATCGCGTTGCCAGCGCCTTCCGCTCCAGCGGCCTCCTTGAATCCAGCGGTGCGATCGCCGCGCTCAATCTGCGTACGATCAAAGACGGCCAGCCCTGGGCCAGCGACTACCAGCAATGGGTGCGCAACCAACCCCACGCTGTGCGCAGCGACCCCGAAACTGCCGTCGAACTCTACTTGCAGTCCCACGGCCCCAACCAATGGGCATTCCTCGGCTGAACTTCCCATTTCGCCAGGTCAACTTTGAGCTTACCTGCCGCTAAGAACTTATAATGGTCTGAAGCGCCCGTGAAAACGTTACAGTCATACAAACGAGATCAAAGAGAATGTCACCAAACCTAACAGAAGTCAGAAACCAGCTCCCCGCCGTCCAGGCCTCGGCCTACCTCAACACAGGAAGCTATGGTCCCCTCAGTCGCGCCGCCGCAACAGCCATCGAGGAAGAAAACCGGCAGCAGTTGCAGGCCGGACGCCTGACAAGAATGGGCCCTTCTGCCCAGTCAGTTCCCGCCTCCCTGCGCGCCGGCTTCGCTCGCGTCTTTGGATGTGAGGCCGCTGAAGTCGCCCTCACCCACCACACAACCGATGGCATGAATATCGCAACCTGGGGAGTTCAATACCGGCCGGGCGACGAGATCGTCACCAACTCATGGGAGCATCCCGGCGGGCTCCTGCCCGTCTATGCCGCCGCCCGGCGCTTTGACCTCAAAGTGCGCATGGTTGCCCTCGACAAAGACGACCACGAAGACACCATCCTCGCCAAGTTCGACCGCGTCATCGGCCCGCGCACCAAACTGGTTTCAATCGCCCATGTCTCATGGAAGACCGGGACGGTCCTGCCCATCGACAGCCTCGCCGACCTTGTCCACCGCCATGACGGCCTCCTCGCAGTCGATGGAGCCCAGTCCGGCGGCGCCATGCGCCTCGATATGGCTTCGTCAGGGGCGGACTTCTACGCCATTCCCGGCCAGAAGTGGCTCTGCGGGCCAGAGGGCATCGGCGCTCTTTACGTCAACCAGGAGCGAATCGGCGACCTGCTGCAGACCTACGTGGGCTACCCCAGCCTGCGCGACGGTGGCGCCTACGACGAAACCGGGATCTTCCTGCCCCCTGCCGGGGCCAAACGCTATGAGGTCGGCACAACCTACGGCCCCGCCATAGCCGGCATGTGGAGCGGATTGCAATGGCTGGAGGAGCTGGGCCTGGAGTGGGTATATGGGCGCACACAGAAGATGACCCGGTTGACCCGCGAGGTCCTTTCCGCCATACCAACCGTCCGCCTCGTCCACACCCCAACGTATGCCGGTCTGACCAGCTTCACCATCGATGGCATCTCCCCGTCAGCCGCCGTCGAGCAACTGGCCGAGAAAGGCGTACTCATCCGGTCCGTACCCGAGCCGGACCTGATAAGGGTCTCCTCCCACTTCTTCAACGATGAGGACGACATCGACAAGCTCCGCGCCGGTATCGAAGGCCTGAACCGAAACGGCGCCTGATTGGACCTGGATCCCCAGTCCCTTCAGCAGTCCAACTGGCGGTCAGGACAGCAAGTCCGCCGCCGCCAGCTGATTTCGCAGATGCGCGCGGGCGCGGCTCAACCTCGACTTGACCGTGCCCCGTGGCAGCTGCAGATGGGCCGCGGCCTCGCCGTAATCGTAGCCGTGAACATCCACCAGGACGACCACATCCCGGTACCAGGAAGGGAGCCCCTCGATCAGCCGGTCTAGACCTGCCAGTTGCTCTCGCCGCAACGCGTATCGCTCCGGGTTCTGGTCGCAGCTCCATGCCGAAGCTTCGTAGTCAGACTCCTCAATCATCTGGTCGAGACTCAAGGCGTTCCGTCGTTTCTGGCTCCTCAGATGGTCGTAGCACGTGTTGGACACGATGCGCAGCAGCCACGCCCGAAAGTTGCCGTCCTTGAAACGCGGCATCGCCCCGTGGACCTTGATCAGCGCCTCCTGCACCGCATCCGCGGCAGCCTCCTCAGTCTGCATTATGCTGCACGCTAGGCGCACCGCGGAGCCCCAATGCCCCTCAACCAGCCCCTGAAACGCCTGCTTGTCACCGTCCCGTGCTGCCGAGATTAGGCTCTGTGGCCATCCGCCGCGGTCTTTGACGGCAACCGCTTCGGAGCTGCTGCCCGACTCCCGCCGCGACCGCGCACCGCCCCCTCGCATGCCTACCACTTCCAGACCTGCTTCTCCCAAGACCATTTCGCTCTGAAACGTTGACATCGGCATATCCTTTCCATTTCACTTTGTACCGCCCTACCCGTCGCCAACCCGTTGGACAATCCGGTCGGCCCGGCAAGTCGGTTTCCAAATGGCTCCGAAACAAGGATATGCCCGGGCTACGTCTTCAATCCCGAACTTTCCGCAACACAAATCGGACCGTTTGCTTACGATCGCGTGCCATCCCCGCGCACGACAACTGCACCGGAATGGATCAGATCTGCCGTTTAAGTCTCTGAATGGGAAGATAGGAGGGAAAGCGGGAAGGGGCGCCGCAGCTGCAACAAGAGCCAGGCGAGTCACCACTCCGTCTTACCTGAACCCGAGCCGCAACGGGTAAGTCAAGTTGTCGCCGTGCAACTACCCTTCTGTCAGCTGATACCCGAATCCGCGCACCGTAACAATGAAGCGCGACTGCGATTCTCCGTCTGTCGCCGACGCATTCTCGATCCGGTTCCGCACTCTGCTGACCATTCGGTCTATGCTGGCATCAAAAACATCGCCCCCGACCTCGGACCAGATGTGCGTCGCCAACTCGTCCTTGCTGACCACCCGCCCGCGATTCTGGTAGAGGTACCAGAGCAGTTCGAACTGCTTTACACTCAGGGGCGGCAGCAGCACCTTGCCGTCAATGAATACCTGGCGCGTTGCCGGTTCTACCCGTATGCCCGCCTCAGGAAGGGCTTCCAGATAAGGTGCAGTGATCGTGGCCGAGGGGTCGTGAAATCGGTAACGGGTCGCCGCAAACTGAAGCTCGTCCCCGTCCTCCAGCCATGCCGTCGCGCCCGGAGACAGACGGTTCCCGTTTACGAAAACACCATTCTTGCTCTCCAGGTCGTGCAGCCGGTATGCGTTTTCGATGTAATGCAGCTCGGCATGCTGCCGGCTGGCAAACCCATCGTTCACCACGACAGAGGCGCTTTCAGACCGCCCAATTAGCATATGCTCCTTGGCAAGCTCGTACTCCGTCCCGGCATCAGGCCCGCTGAGACAGACCAATCTGGCGTTCTGACTTCCACGCATAAATGCTCCATTCGCCTTCATCAGTGGCCCGGGCAAGGCCCGTCCTGGTCCCGTCAGCTAAATGAGCACCCCATTGGAGGTGAACTCTCGCATACCTGAGCTAGGCAACAAGCCGCGCCCAGTCTGCCTCCCCTTCCATCGATTCTCTTCTGATTGCCCAGCCACAAGGGCTCATAAGCTGTCTGTACTGCGACTTCCAGGTGCAAGGGCGGCCGACCTTCGCCGATCAACTTGGTCCATCGGTCACAATATCAATTCAGAACTGTCCCCGACGGGCTTGTAGATCTTCCCTGCTTGCTGAATCTTGACCGCTCTGCACACACAGTCAACGAAACCCTGTACTCTCTTTTGGCTTCTTGTTTCCCTATTCCTGTTTCTCTGGTATTATAGTCCGCGAAATGCAGATTCTCAACCTTCGCGCCCCGATTGGACTGCGTCACTGTTGACGCGCCGGACAAGGCGAACTGTCAGCGTTCAAAGTGTCGACTTCGACGCGCGATCACGCAACCGAACGCGCTAGCCTCGTTCCAAGTCACCCAAAGCCAGGCGGAGAAAAGTCTAGCCGCGCCGTAGTCGGTGCGCACTGCCAAAATCGTTCCAATCGAAGACGCGCCTGGGTCTACGCCACAAATATGCAACCGGACCAGAAGGAACCTGCCGGCGCAGCCGTTAGGTCTGATCAAAAGGAAAAAGAACACAGGACCGAAGACCGCTCCGCGGCGCCTGCTGACGCGGGCCAGGATCGCCCCCAGCCAGCGAGTACCTATCTGACCGGCCGGCAGATCGGCAGATACCTCGTGGGCAAACGGTTGGGGAGCGGCGGCACTGCTGGCGTCTATCAGGCCTTTGATCAGATCCAGGAACGCAAGGTCGCCCTCAAGATCCTGTCTCCCGGCGCCGACGACGCTGTACGCAACCGCTTTCAGCAGGAAGCCCGCACCGTCGCCAGCCTCAAGCACCCGCACATCGTCAAAACGCTTCAGGTCGGTGATGCAACCGCCGACGGCACAGCCTACATCGCCATGGAGCTTGTCGATGGCGACAGCCTGGCACAGCTCCTCAAACGCCGCGGCCGCCTCAGCGTGGCCGAAAGCTGCAGTCTTCTCGCCCCAATCGCCCGCGCCCTCGACTACGCACACCAACAGGAAATCGTCCACCGTGACGTAAAGCCAAGTAACATCCTTCTGCGTCCCTTCGACCCCGGCCCGTTGAGTAGCCTGCCCCCCGATGACGACTCCGCCTCAGCCCTCTACGAAGCCGAACAACTCCTCATCGGCGCGCCGTCAAGCTCAGACCATCCCACCCGGCATCCTGCCGCCGAGCTGCCGGTCGCGCCCCTACTGTCCGACTTTGGCATCGCACGTGCCCTCGACATGCCCGAACTGACAAACGAGGGTCGCACGATTGGGACACCTGCCTACATGGCCCCGGAACAGTGCGCAAGCAGTCGCGAGGTCACCGGGCGCGCTGACGTCTACGCTTTGGGCGCAGTCCTCTACCGTTGCCTGGTCGGTCGACCGCCTTTCACCGGCACAACCACTCAGATACTGCACTCTCACGTCTACGCGCCACTTGCCCTACCCGACGATCTGCTGGCCACACTGCCACCTGAACTGGTCGACGTGCTCCGCCGAAGCCTGGCCAAGAATCCGGATGAACGCTACACCGCCGCCCGCGAATTGGCCGACGACCTGACAGCCATAGCCGGGCGCATCCAGTCCCACGAAAGCGCGCTCGCCGAACAGACGTCGACACTTACCCTTGTTTCGCTGCCTCCGGTCGCATTGCCGCCGTCTCCTTCCCCAACAACCGAAACGGTTATTGTGCCCGGCTCGGAGAGCAGCCTCGACGTCTCTTTGTCGCAGGACATCCCCCCATACAGGTCCACAGAGCCCGAAGCCCTTTCTTCAGCATCAGGTAAGTCGAAGCGTACCCGGTTGCCACTGTTCGTTGCCGGCTTCGGCCTCGGCCTTGCATTTGTTCTCGGCCTGTTGATCATAGGCCCAATAGTTTTGGAGTCCTTGCGGGAAGCCTTACCATCGACTGCCCTGCAGAACCAAACCGATCCCGCCGCGCCTGCCCAAGCCTTGCCGGCCCCCGATTCGCAGACCAATACGGAAGAATCCGCAGCATCGCAGTCTACCCCAGTAAACGCCTCTTCCACCTCTACTGATTCCGAATCGCAGACCGGCTCCGCACCACCCGCCGTACCGGTAAGAAATGCCGCCGGCGCCTGCCAGTATCAGACCGCAGGTGAATTCGAAAGCTATCTCGGCGTAAATGAGTCGATCGCTCAGGAGCTGGGTTGCCCGAAAGGCGTCCCGGTCCTCGTGGCCTTCGAGACGCAGTTCTTCCAGACCGGCATGGCCCTTGGCCGCTTGGACAAACCCGTCGTCTACCTGCGTTATTTCAGCAACGATGAGTGGGAACAACGAGAACATGCTTGGCGCGAGGGCATGCAGGAACTTGTCGATTCCCCAGACCTTCTGTCGCCCGCAGAAGACCTGTATCAGCCCGTACGCGGCATCGGGCAAATCTGGGCCGAAAGCCTCTTTGTAAGACAGGCGTTGGGTTGGGCTTCCGGCCAGCCGGTTGAGGCCAACGGTATATTACAATCGTTTGAAGGGGGGTTGCTGATATACAATAGTGATCTACAAAACACACACAGTTTCATGAAGTCGCAGCTGCGGCTCTAACTATCCAAAATGGAGGACTAAGATGCAGAACTCGACAGTTGAACGAGCCAGATGGTGGAGCCGGTTCTCTTCGGCGAAACCATCCTACATGGTCGTTCTAATCGTTCTCGTGGCAGCCCTGGTATTCGCCGGTTGTAACAGAAGGCAGCAGGCCGAACCGACAGCTACCTCGCCGCCGCCCACCGACACGCCCGTGCCCCCTACGGATACACCGGTCCCGCCGACCGATACGCCCACACCGGTGCCTCCGACCGACACACCTGAGCCGGAGCCGACCGCTACTCCCGAGCCCGAGCCCGAACCCACCGACACTCCGGTGCCTGAGCCAACCGCTACACCCGCCCCCGTACCCAAGGTGAGCATTCCCAGCGGCTGGGCAACCGTCAAGAACGATCGCCTCGGCTACTCCTTTGCCGTCCCGCGCGGTTGGTCCGTCTTTGACCTGCAGAGCGGCCAGCTGAGCCAGATCATGCGCTTCGTCAGCCCCGAGGCAGCCCAGCAGGTGGATGACGCCCTCACAGGCCCCGGTGGCGAAAACGCCGGCCACCTCGCTGTACAACTGGCAATCTTCTCCAGGCCGCCTATCGCCGCCATGGCCGGCGTCGGCATCTTCCCCGGCCTCGACGACGATATCTCGTCCGAAAGATTGGTAGAATGGCTGGAGAGTCAGCTGGAAGGTCTGCCCTTGCCAATACCCGTGGAAGTGCAAAGCCTTGAGGCCGGCACAACCAACAACCTGCCCTCGATTAGTGGCGTTGCAACCGCCGATCTGGCCAGTCAGGGTCTGTTCGATGCCCACATTACGATTACTGCATTGCGGGCAAACGATACAGCCTACATCCTGGTTGTAGCCGTACCCCAAAACCAGGTCCAGAATCGGGCGAATGAGATCAAGGCAATCGTCGGAACCTTCCGACCCGAATAGTCGCTATTGAGTGACCCCAAATTGAGGAGAGAGAAGCGGGGGGTTCGGTCGCATTCAGCACCGGCCCCCAGCTTTTCTCTTCTCGTTTTCACCCGTCCGTAATGGTGCCGCAAGTTCACCAGGCACTGCCCCGATGAATAATGGTGACAAATATGCGTGAAGCAACGCCGGAATTGAATTATATCGTCGGACTGATGTCGAGCGACTTCAGCGCAGAAGTGGTTCAACGCGCTCTGGAGCAGAGGAAGAAAGCCCGTGGAGAGCTGAGACAACCACTCCGAGCGGCACTGCGCAAGAATGTGAAAATCAAAGGATTCCGAAACCCCCATAAAGCGAACACCCAGCTTCTCCTTCCTGAGATTCTTCGTCTCCTGCCCGTCTCGTCTGAGCTCGTTGGTTCGGTACTGCAATTATGGATCGATTCCCATCCCGAGCTCTATGAAGAGGTATTCGGACACCTGTCCAAGCTGAAAATGCCAACCCAAGGCATCGACTTTTCCGCGAACCGCTTTGCTGGCAGTTGGAATACCGACATCTGGCGGCGGGAAAAGACCAGCATCGTTGCTTCACACAGTCATTTCAAAGAAAACGATGTAGCCCTCATGCTGTGTTGTGTGTCAGGGAATTTGCCAGAACCTGATGAAAGTGACAATGTCGATCCGGCAGAGTCTCAGGATGACGCCTTCTTCCCCCAGTGGCTCGAGGAACTGCGCGAACTGCCCGCAGACGCGCCGCAGTGGCAGCAAGCGGACGACTTCGTAGCATCCGCCACCGAAATCATTCAACACAAAACGAATATACGCAGCTATACACTGAAATATCATGCAATTCTGGCTGAGATGAAGCAAGAGGTCGGACGTGAACTGTCCTTCTTTCAGATCGATCCCGATTCCTTGTCAGTTGAGCGGCTGTCATATCGGCATGCAGATAATCACCTGGCAACGCCCGAGGAAATGGCGGAGCTACTGCGCCAGACAGAGTCACTGAAGGTCTTGCTGACCGACTACAAGCCTCTTCACGACATTGCTCCGACTATCGAAGAGGAAGTAGCCCTTTGGCCGCAGCGTGGAGAACTTCAGCGACAGATTCTCGGCTGTCTCCAACAAATCTATCGGCTGTTTTCCAACTCCGACGAAGATGACCATGTAATGGGAGCCACAGGCAATGGGCAGGTCTCCCTAATCCCCGAATCGACGGCCCCTCCTCGCCAAGAGCAAGTCGGGTCTGCACAAATCGATAGTACCCACCCGGACGACCAATCTTCTTCAGCTGAGGTCCCCGACAGGCCTCCTGTTTCGACGGATACGCCCGCCGCTGAACTGTCGCTCTCGGACACATCAGCCTCGGAAGACGACGAACTCCAATCCACGCATACAACCAAGCATGTCCGCAGCGATGAAACTGTTCATGAACTCGGTGCAGTAACACACCATGATTCGGATACTGTAAACGCCTCCCTGGAGGCCGAAAATAGCTCACTCAGACAAGAGCTTCAGGAGCTTCGCGGCGAACTGAAGACGACACAGGATGTTGTTAGGCTCTGGCGGATCGCTTACGAAGAAGCGAGCAAGCGGATGCGGAAAACCGCGAAGCCGCCCAGTAAAGACAAATATCTGCTGGTTGAAGACGTGAGAACCGCTGTGGCGCTTGCTAAAGAAAAGTACGCAGGCGAGTTGCGTTTTCAGCCCAACTCGAAATCTGAGATCGACGATAATACATATGAAAAACCCACCAACGTATTGGCCGCCCTCGAATGGCTTGCAACGACCTTCTACCGTTCCAAAGTGGGGGAATTGACAGTAACCGACCTGAATAAGTCAATTAAGAAGGTCTGTGGCTGGAGCTATACAGGACATCAAAGCTGGAACACGATGAAGAAGTACGAGCCCTGGTATACGACCAGTTTTGGGGGCGAAAAACTCTGGTTGAAGAGGCACGTCGGCACCGGCAGCAACAAGGACTCTCGTTACACAATTCGCATTGCCTTCGACTGGGATAAGGCCCGAAACATCGTCGTCATCGGCTATATTGGTCAGCACCAACAAACCGACGCAACCTAGAATGGAAAGGTACCTGCTATGCCCTGCCTTCACAGGACAGCGCTTCATTGGCAAGACGAAAGGTAACTGTTTTGACTGAAAAAGCAATCGATCTCCGTTCCGATACCGTGACCCACCCCACCGACGAAATGAGAAGGGCGATGGCCTCCGCGCCCGTCGGCGATGACGTCTACGGCGAAGACCCAACCGTCAACCGGCTCGAGGCTCTCACAGCAGAACTGCTCGGAAAAGAGGCCGCCATATTCGTGTCCAGCGGCACCATGGGCAATCTCGCCTCCGTACTCAGCCATTGCGGTCGCGGCGATGAAATGATCCTCGGCGATCAGGCCCACATCTATACGTCTGAGCAAGGCGGCGCTGCCGCGCTCGGAGGCGTCCATCCACGCCCGCTGCCTACCTCCCACGATGGTACATTGGAC
Organism: Caldilineaceae bacterium; assembly: GCA_028819675.1. Next base: position 12,292 of record JAPPKT010000302.1, read on the forward strand.
CTCGACCTGGTTGTGGATTCCATCCGCCCCGATAACGAGCACTACCCTCGAACACGCCTGCTCGCCATCGAGAACACCCACAATCGCAGCGGCGGCCGCTGCCTGCCCGTGGAATACATGGACGCCGCCGGCAAAACCGCCCACAGCCACCGCCTCAAACTCCATGTCGACGGCGCACGCCTCTGGAATGCCGCAGTCGCCCTCAACGTCGCCCCCGCCCGCCTCGTCCAGGAAGCCGACAGTGTGAGCGTCTGCTTGAGCAAAGGGCTCGGCGCACCCGTTGGCTCGGTCGTCGCGGGCGACCCCGACTTCATCCAACGTGCGCGCCGCATGCGCAAAATCCTCGGCGGCGGCACGCGCCAGGCCGGCATCATCGCCGCAGCCGGCATCGTTGCCATCACCGAAATGATCGAAAGACTCGCCGACGACCACGCCAACGCTCGCAGACTGGCCGACGGCATCGCCAAATTGGACGGTATCGTCCTTGACCCCGAATCTGTGCAGACCGATATCGTCTACTTCGAGTTACACCGCGACGACATCACGCCGGCTCAGCTCTCCGCAGGCCTCAAGGAACACGGCGTACTGCTGAATCCTTCTGGCGGCAACCTCCTTAGAGCAGTCACGAATCTGTCAGTTTCCTCCGCCGACATCGACCGCACCATCGAAGCGTTTTCCCGCGTCCTTGACTCAGGCGCCGCCGGCGCCGGCGACGACGCACTCGTTTACGGATAGGCGCAGTGAACGATGCGCTCACTTCCACTGCGTTCCATCTGGCAGATCGTCAGTGAGATCAATCTTGCTGAAATCCAGAGTGAAATCGAATCCCCCTTCCATCTGCTGATCGCTGCCGACGATCAAGCCGAAGCAGAACAGGCTGCAACCTGCCTCAGTTCCCCCGCCGCCGACTTTTTCCATCCATGGATCACCGTCACCGACAGCACCGGCTCCGGCCTTCTTTCGCAGAGCACAGAGATTGCGCCGCGAAATCTTGAAACACGTACCTCCACTTCACAGCCTTCCCGGACAACTCCGGACTGCGCCCTGCTTGTCTCTACCCAGCTCGAACTGAGCCCCGACCTGGTCTCTCTGCAACAAGCGCTCAACGCCCAGTCCATCCCCTCTCTGATAGTCGTAGTTGGCCTCGAGGCCAAAAGTCCCGACAGTGCCATCGCCCGCCGCGGGGAACACCTGCGCGTGGCCATCCCGGACTGGTCCGAACAGTCTGTCGGCCGCGTCGCAGCCGCGCTGGTACAAATCGTCCCCCCCTCCCTCCGCCTGCCCTTCGCCCGCCGCTTGCCGCCTCTGCGCACGGCCGCCCTCAACATGCTCATCCAGGAGACCTCCCAGGTCAACGCCAGCTACTCCTTCACCACCGGCCTCGGCGAAACCGTGCCCGGGCTGAACTTCGTCCTCGGCGCCGGTGACGCTATCGTTCTCACCAAGAACCAACTGATGATGGCCTACAAGATCGCCCTCGTCTCGGGAAAGACCGGTTCCCCCCAGAAGCTTTTGGGCGAAATCGTCGGCGTTCTCGGCGGTGGTTTTCTCTTCCGCCAGCTCGCCCGCCAGATGAGCGGACTGATCCCTGTCTGGGGCATCGTGCCCAAGGTGGCTGTCGCCTACGCCGGCACCTGGGCCATCGGCAGAGCCGTCACAGTCTGGGCCACAGAAGGACAGAAAATAACCCCGGAGCTAATGTCCGGCCACTATCGTGAAGCCTTGGAACAGGGACGCCAGGCCGCCCAGCGGATCGTCGACAGTGCCCGCCGGCCCCGCCAATCCTCAGGCGCCAGAAAACTGCCCGCCCAATCGAAGGCCATCTCCTCTCGTCTCCTGCGTCGAGTGGGTAAACGCATACCCCGCCTGCCCCCCCGCAAAAGCTGAAGCGGAACCATATCCCACCTTCTCCCAGCCCGCATTCAAACAATTTCGCACCGGTTTCATTTGACATCCGACCCCGTTCGTGTTACTCTGAATTTCGCATGTCTTGATTTCCTGATGGGGGCGTGGTGTAGCGGTTAGCATGTCGGCCTGTCAAGCCGGAGGTCGCGGGTTCAAATCCCGTCGCTCCCGCCACGGCAGTTCAAATGCCAGACCATGGGGAAATCGGGGAAGTCAATTACGGGGCAATGCCCTCCCTCCCGAACTAAGACATGAAAAAAACAGGTCAACCCCCCACTGGGTTGACCTGTTTGCTTTTCACACCAGGCGTCGCCCGACCGCTGCCTCACACAGTGTCCATCTCAGGGGCGCCCATGATGTTGTACCCGCCGTCCACGTAGACGACCTCGCCCGTGACCTTACCCGCCCAGTCTCCCAGGAGGAACCGGGCCGCATTCCCCACGTCGGCCTGGGTCACGTTCCCCATCGGCGCCACAGTCCCCACGTATCCAAGGCTTTTCCGGAACCCGCTGACCCCCGCCGAAGCCAACGTCTTGATCGGACCGGCGCTGATCGCATTCACCCGCACCTGGTCTTTGCCCAGGTCCCAGGCAAGATAGCGTATTGTCGCCTCCAACGCAGCCTTGGCCACGCCCATTACATTGTAATTGGGCGTCACCTTCTCCGCACCGTAATAGGTCATTGCCAGCATGCTGCCGCCCCCCGGCATCAACGGGACCGCACGCTTGGCCAGCGCCACCAGGCTGTAGCAGCTGACATCGAGCGCAACGCGGAATCCCTCGCGGCTGGTGTCCACGAAGCGCCCGCCCAGATCCTCACGCGGCGCGAAGGCTATCGAGTGCACCAGAAAATCGAGGCCTCCGAAATGGTCCCCGGCCTTGTCGAAAAGGTCGTCAATCGCCGTGTCATCGGTAACGTCGCACTCCTCGACAAACCGGCTGCCCAGCGATTCCGCCAGCGGCGTGACCCGCTTCTCCAGAAAGTCGCCGGCATAGCTGAACCCAATCTCCGCGCCTTCCTCCGCCAAAGCCTGCGCTATTCCCCACGCAATTGAATTCTTGTTCGCAACGCCAAATATTAGGCCGCGTTTCCCATCAAATGTCCCCATCGCTCGCTCCTTACGCTAATTCAATCCTGATCACGCCTGAAGGTCCTGGCGCCGTGCAAAGGTTCGAATCCGGAAGCTATCTCGTCCCTCCGAACATCGAATATGAATTCGGGATGTGCACATCTACGTCAGACCCCCACCATCGCCCCCGGATATGTCAAGAACAACTCGATCTTGTCGAAAAAACTCGAAAAAAACCTGAAATTCGATGAAATTACCCCTTTACAAGCAAATAAAAGCGTGCTATACTTATGACTTAGGGACCGAGTTGTCACGTTGTGGTTGGAAGCCACTATCGGGGGAAGCGTGGCATCCGGTTCCTTTCTTTATTGGCCCGAAAAAAACCGTCCATTTCCCCCGAGAAATTCGGTCCACGCTATTCGTCAGAAACGACCCGCAGAAACCTCTTCCTTCCAACCTGAAGAACATTCTCGCCGCCGTTCGGCGTGACCGACGTTTGCACGCCGTCTGAGACCGCCTCCCCATTGAGCCGCACGCCCCCTTGCTGAATCAGGCGCCGCGCCTCTCCCTTGCTGCGAACCAGACCCGCCTCGCTCATCAGGTCCAGCAGGTTCATCTCCTTGGACAACCTGAACTCTGGCGCGTCGCTTGGCGCCGCACCCTCGTGCATGCGCACCGCGTCCACAGCCGCCTGCTCCCCCGTGGTCTCGCCATGGAAGATACTGACAATCTCCTTCGCCAGGGCCCGCTTCGCAGCCTGCGGCGCCAGTTCGCCGCTCTCTATCTGGGCAACCATCCCATCGATCTCTTCCTGGCCCCAGCGCGTAACCAGCTCCGCAAAATTCCGGAAAGTATGGTCCGGCAGGTTGACCACCTTGGTAAATATCACGCCCGGCGCCTCATCGATCCCGATATGGTTGCCGGTCGACTTGCTCATCCGCAGGTGACCGTCCGTCCCGACCAGAATCGGAAAAGTCAGCACCACCTGGGGCCGCATTCCCCGCGCACTCATCAACGTGCGCCCTGCCATTAGGTTAAATAGCTGGTCCGTCCCGCCTATCTGCACGTCCGTGTCCAGCATGATCGCATCATATCCCTGCATCAGCGCATAAAAGAATTCGTGTAGCCAAATAGGCTCCCCTTTGGCATGCCGCTTGCTGAAGTTGTCCCTGGCCAGAAACTGCTGCACGGTGAAGCTGCTGGCAAGCTGAATAACCCCGCCAAAGTCCAGTTCGCTCAGCCACCTGTGATTGTAATCAACGACCGTCCTCTCCGGGTCCAGCACCCTGTGCGCCTGCTGTGTGAAACTCCGCGCATTCCCCATCGCCTCTTCCAGGCTCTGTTGCGTACGTGCGCTCTCCTTGTCGCTCGGATCCCCAATCGTCCCCGTGAAAGTGCCGATCAGAAAGACGACCGTATGACCAAGCTCCTGGAACTGCCTCAGTTTTCGCAGCGGCACCGTGTGCCCCAGATGAAGATCGCTCGACGTCGGATCGAAGCCGCAATAAACGCGCAGAGGCCGGCCGTCTCTCCGGCTCTCCTCAACTCTCACCCGCAGCTCCGCCTCCATATTGTCACGCGTCCGCTCGTCGCCAAACTCCACCCCCCGCATCAACACAGCCATCTGCTCATCAACCGGCGCAAACTCAGCCATCTCTCCATCCCTCCAATTTACTTACCTTCCTCAAAGAACTGAGGCAACTGCCAAGCAACAATCCCAGCGCGACTGAACGAACTGAGCAACTCTCTCTCCTCCTCAGCCCTAATCTAAATTATTCGTTGCAGCCTCTGCCATCTGACTACTGACTACTGCAGTTCCGGGCGGTCGGGCCTATTCGGCCCTCCCTTGT
>JAPPKT010000628.1 GCA_028819675.1 Caldilineaceae bacterium
TCCTGCTCGCCCGCCCCGGCACCGAAACCGCCCGCTACGCCTTCGGCATCGCCGCCGCAACAGTGCTCATCCTTGTTGGCGGCCATCTTGCAGCAGCCGCGCTCGCGCCCAGACGGGCATGGTTCGGCATCTCCGCCACTGCTATCGGCTACCTACTCATCGTCGCCGCCATCGCCCAATATGGCCCGGCCCTCGACGGCGTACGCTTCCTTGCGCTCAGTCTCTGTCTTCTCGTCGCCGCCCTCGCCGGCCTCGCATTCCTGCTGCGGACAACCCATCGCCACCCGGTCCAGACGGCAGCCGCCGTAGCCTACACGCTTCTTCTGCTCTTCACCGCCGCTGGCCTTGCCCTCGGGCTGGCCCTTACCGCCCCGCGCTTCGGCGTCCTGCCAGCCGGGTTGCTTCTCCTCGTCTTCAGCGACCTGACACGCCTCATCGAACTGGCTGACAACCCGTCCGTCTTCCCGCACCTCAGGCCGCCCGACGCAGGCTCCAGCTGCCGGCTCCTCCCACAACTCAGCAGCGCAGCCCGCCTGATGCGCCCGCCCGCGCAGGCCCTCATAGTCGCCTCGATCTGGTCCGCGCTTCAGAATCCAGCCGGCTCCCAGCTCTCTGTCTTCCTCTCCTGACCCGTACTCGCCCCACGTGCCAATCCCTCCACTCGGCCTCAGCGAGGTCTGTGCAGCGACCCGCTTCCTTCTTCAGCCCGCCGCACCGCCCCTCATCCCGAAAATCCTTATCAATCCTGCAAATCCTGATTCAGACAACAACCACCCAAAATTCTGAGACACATTTTTTCCCGCCGTCTGTTTATCTTTTCCTTACTCTTCGCTATAATGGTGCCGGTGCCTTGGTACGCCCGGGTCAAGCCATTACCAATTCGAGACAGATCATGTCCACCATCCACTTCCCTTTCGGCCAGGACATCGCCTGGCAGCCGAATCCCGACTGGATCGCACGAAGCAACCTGCAACAGTTTATGGACCGGCACGGCATATCTTCCTATGACGAACTGCTGACCCGCTCGGTCGAAGATATCAGCTGGTTCTGGGATGCAGTAATGGAGGACCTCGATATCCGCTTCGCCCATCCCTACTCGCAAATCGTCGATCTGTCCGACGGCGCACCTTTCGCCCGCTGGTGCGTCGGCGGCAAGATGAACATAATCCACAACTGCCTCGACAAGTGGCAGGAAACCGAGACCGCGTCTGAAACCGCTCTCGTCTGGGAAGGGGAGGAAGGGCAAAACGTTTCTCTTACCTACGCCCAGCTCCACCAGGAAGTCTGTCGCTGCGCCAATGCCCTGCGCAGCCTCGGTGTAGGTAACGGCGATGCCGTCGGCCTCTACATGCCGATGATCCCTGAGTTGGCTGTCGCCTTTCTGGCGGTGATCAAAATCGGCGGCATCGTCCTGCCGCTCTTCAGCGGGTACGGCCCGTCAGCAATCAGCAATCGTCTCAATGATGGCGACGCCAAAGCTGTCTTCTCCACCGACGGATTCCAGCGCCGCGGGCGGGCCGTGACAATGAAGACGACCTTGGACAGGGCCCTGGCCAGTGTCCCAAGCGTCCGGCATGTAATCGTCTGCAAGCGGCTCCCCGCCTCCTCCCCTGCCGCACAGATCCCCTGGCATGAGCAACGCGACCACTGGTGGCATGAGCTCGTTCCGCCCCAGGCGCCCAATGCCGAAACCACTCTGACCGGCGCCGAGGACCCGCTGATGATCATCTACACCAGCGGCACAACCGGGCCGCCCAAGGGTGCCGTCCATACCCACTGTGGCTTTCCTGTCAAGGCTGCCCAGGACATGCGCCACGCCATGGACGTCAAACCAGGAGATCGCGTCTACTGGATGACCGATATGGGTTGGATGATGGGCCCGTGGCTCGTCCTCGCCACCCTGCTCAACCGCGCTACCATGTTCTTCTTCGACGGCGCCCCCGACTACCCATCGGTTGACCGCGTTTGGCAACTCTGCGCCAGGCACCGCATCACCCTCCTGGGGCTCTCGCCGATGCTCGTGCGCACGCTTATGCCCCACGGAACCGGCCATGTGACCCGCCATGATCTCTCACGTCTGCGGGCAGTCGGAGCCACCGGAAGCCCCTGGGGCCCCTCAAGCTGGCGCTGGATATTCGAGAACGTGCTCGAAGGCCGCAAGCCGATCTTCAACTACACCGGCGGCACCGAAATCAGCGGTGGCATCCTCGCCGGCAGCCTGTTCAAACCCCTCAAACCCGCCGCTTTCGGCGGACCGATTCCCGGCATGGACGCCGATGTCGTCGACGAGTCCGGCAACCCGGTGCGCGGCGAAGTGGGAGACCTGATCGTCCGTCAGCCCTGGATCGGAATGACGCGCGGCTTCTGGGGCGCCAACGAGCGCTATCTGGATACCTACTGGAGCCGTTTCGATGGTACTTGGGTCCACGGCGATTTTTGCGCCATTGACGAGGACGACATGTGGTTCATTCTCGGGCGCAGCGACGACACCATCAATATCGCCGGCAAGCGCCTCGGGCCGGCCGAAGTCGAAACCCTGGTCAACGCTCATCCCGACGTCACCGAATCCGCAGCCGTGGCCGTGCCCCACCCCCTGAAAGACAACGACGTTGTCGTGTTCGCCGTCCTCAAACCGGGCATCGACGCCAGCGAACCCCTCCGCACCGCCCTGCAAGAGCGCATCACGACCGAATTGGGTCGCCCGCTCAGACCCAAAGAGGTCAGGTTCTGTACCGCGCTCCCCAAAACACGCAATGCCAAAGTGATGCACCGTCTTATCCGCGCCTCCTACCTGGGCGAAGACCCCGGCGACATCAGCGCCCTCGAAGATCCCGCCACCCTGCAGGCGATCCAGCAGTCGGCATGAACCTCCTCTCCCTCGAAGACGTCTCCAAGCAGTTCTCCGAACGGCTGCTTCTCGACACTGTCTCCCTTTCCATCAACGCCGGTGAACGCATCGGCCTCATCGGCGTCAACGGCAGCGGCAAAACCACCCTCCTGCGTATGATCGCCGGCCTGGAAGCGCCCGACAGCGGTCAGCTCACCGTCTGGGGCGGTGTGCGCGTCGAAATGGTCCAACAGGAGCCCCATCTGGACGAAGGCGCCACAATTCTTGAACAGCTCTTCCGCAGCAGCTCGCCCCAGATGCGCCTCCTGCGCGACTACGAAAGCGCCAACCAGCGCCTCGAACACGAACCCGCCAACCAGGCCCTGCAACAGCGCCTGCTGGAGCTCTCCGAAGAAATGGGGCGCACAGACGGCTGGGCCGCAGCCGCCAGTGCAAAATCAATCCTGACCAGGCTGGGAATCAGCGACTTCGACGCCCGCGTCGAAACCCTCAGCGGCGGCCAGCGCAAACGCGTCGCCCTCGCCCGTGCTCTGATCGACCGCGCCGACCTCCTGGTCCTCGACGAACCCACCAACCATATCGACATCGAGACCATCGAATGGCTCGAAGCCTACCTGACCACCGCCCCCGGCGCCCTGCTGATGGTCACCCACGACCGCCACTTCCTCGACCGCGTTGTCAGCCGCATCGTCGAGCTCGACCGGCGCCAGCTCGTCTCCTACACCGGCAACTACAGCCGCTATCTGGAGCTGCGTCAGCTTCGCCACGAGAACCTCGCCCTCCAGGAACGCCAGCGCCAGAAGCGCCTCAAGCGAGAGCTCGAATGGATTCGCCGGACACCCATGGCCCGCGGCACCAAGCAAAAGGCCCGCCGGCAGCGCGTCGCCGAACTCCAGCGCATCCAATACGACTCCGACACCGATCGAGTCGTCATGGCCCTCGCTACCCGCCGCCTCGGCAAGTCCGTTCTCACGGCCAAAGGCCTGACCAAATTCTACGACGGCTCGGCCGCTGTAAACCAGGTCGATTTTGCGCTCGAGCCGGGCGATCGCATCGGCCTCCTCGGCCCCAACGGCGCCGGCAAGAGCACCTTCCTCGACATGCTGGCCGCAAAAGTCAAAGTCGACGCCGGGCAGATCAAATGGGGCGAAACCGTGCGGCTCGGCTACTACGACCAGCAGACGCGCGACCTCAACGACACCCAGCGTCTGATCGAATTCATCGAAGAGGAAGCCCCCCTGATCCAGGCGCGCGACGGCAGCCGCGTCGAGGCCGCTCAGATGATGGAGTGGTTCCTCTTCCCTCGCAAAATGCAGTGGGGACGCATCGGCAGCCTCAGCGGGGGCGAGCGCCGCCGCCTCTACCTACTCCGCACCCTCGTCCACCAGCCCAACGTCCTTCTGCTCGACGAGCCAACCAACGACCTAGACGTGCAGACTCTGACCGTACTCGAGGAGTTTCTGGACGCTTTCACCGGTTGCCTGCTCGTCGCCAGCCACGACCGCTACTTCCTCGACCGCACCGTCGACTTCATCATCCCCTTCGAGGACGGACGCCTCGGCAAACGCTACCCCGCACCCTACGCAACCTACCGCCGCCTGTACAGCCAGGACCGGCAAACGCGCCGCCCCGAAACTTCCCGCAATGCCCCGGTCCCCGCCCGGCACACCGCCAATGGGCAGGCGGACCCGCAGCCGCGTACTACCGCAGCGGAAAAGAAACTGTCGTGGAAGGAAAGTCAGGAGTTGGCGCGTCTGGAAACGGAGATCGCCGCCTGGGAAGAGGAGCAAACGCGGCTGCAACAGCAGATCAACGACAGCGGCAGCGACTATCAGGCCCTGCAAAGCCTCTCAGCAAAACTAACCGACGTCGAGTCGTCCCTGGAATCGGCCTTCGAGCGTTGGGCCGAACTGTCCGAGCGCCAGGAGGTCTGACGCCCGCCGCCGTACACCCGATTCTGAAAACCGGCTGCCGGCGCCTACTTGAACTCCCTGCGCAGCCCTTCGAGTGATTCCTTCGCGTAGAAATACTCGAAATGATGGCAGCCGATCACATCCACCTGCAGGTCCGGCCAGTTGCCGCCCCGCACACCCCGCGCCGACGCCACCCCAACCAGCAGGTCATTCGGCCCCAGGACCTGGTCCAGCGCCTTGTCCAGTATACGCGTCATCTCCGTCTTGGAGAACAGCTTGCGCCAGTTAACCGGGCCGTCCATCTCGGTGTTTATGCCGATCTGAATGTAGTACCGCACGTCCACCTCATTGCGCGGGTCATTCAGCTTCTGATACAGCTCCGCACTCGGCGCCAGGTCCTGTATGCCGGTAGTCAGCCGCGAAATCCCTATCACCAGGAGCTGGGCCAGCACTTCATAGTCCATCAGCCCCGCCTGATTGAGTATGATCGTCGCCAGCCAGGGTATGAGCCGGTGTGACTCGGCCAGCGCAGTCCCGGTGTTGTGCGCCCCCACCATGATCACACGCTCCACAAACTGGTGCCCGCTCTCCATCTCGACGCAGACTCGGGCCACCTGTGTTCCCATGCTGTGACTGAAGATATCAAGCGGCGGACCCTTGTCGGTGCCAAATCCAAGCCGGCGCAGCTGTGCTGTCATCAGCAGCCCGCTCTCTCGAATGCCCGTGTTGATCGTCTCATAGTCAAACGTCAACGCCAGGTCGTATTCGTCCAACTCCTTCAGGTGGGGCAGCGCCCTCTGGACCAGTTTCTCCGTGCTGCTGCCGAAGCCGTGAGTGATCAGCAGCGCCCGCCGCGCCTTGGACACATCCTGCGAAGTTACTTTCGAATAGACCGGCGTCCCCCCCGACTCCAGGCGGACCTGGCGCACGCCCAGGTCCGGCGGCAGCTTCTGATAGAACAGCTTGTAGAAAAGAACGCGCACGGCATGTTTCGCATCGCGGACCGGTACCTCCGCATCCTCCTCCCCCGGCGCCGGTTCTTTGCCCGCCGCCGCCTCCGCCGCCATCCGCCACTCCTCCTGCAGATAGCCGAATAGCCGCCCGAACAACCCTCTCCCGCCCCTGCCTTGCCTGCCTTCAACCCCATTCGCACCCCGGGCCTTCACTCTTGACCACCACCGGGTGCCGGCAGAACCGGACTTTTCCGCCGCCGCATCCGGAATAGGCAGATGCGTAATTTCCACCGCCATGCGCCTCCTGTCACCGTCTTCAGACAGGTTCTGCGCGTCAGTGGGGTGGCCGACCATATAGTAGTACTCGCCGTCAAACGCGACCGCCACTATCCCTGCGATTTCCGGATCATTCTCCACGCTCAATGCAATCCGCAGCGGCGATTCCGCGCTGATCGTCGAAAGCTGTTCCGCCGACGTGTCTAGAACCAGTACACCGGGCGACCCGCCGCCGGCACTGTGTGAGAATGAGAGCGGCTGAAAAAACGGCGCCGCTTCCGGACTGTTCAACCCCGGCGGCAACGAGATTGGATCCTCTGCATCCCAGGAAAACTGCTTCAGACTGCTCACAACCAGCAAGCCCCCCAGGCCCGCCGGCTTCTCCACCGTAATGTCCAGGTCCGTCCCCACATTGATCCTGTTCTGCCCCTGCGGCAGAGCACACTCCTCCTGCTTTCGAAGCGCAGTTACCGCCACCTGCTTCGTGATCCAGCGATCATGTGTATCGTCCCGCTGCACCATCAGATTGCGCACGCGCGGGCCGTCGTAGCGAATGCCGTTCATCAGTTCAGCCAGTGGGCCAAAGGCTCGCGTCTCTTCCGTCCCGTTCGGCTCGTTCAGTTCCGGCAACTCCAGCACGTCAAATGAGGTGGGAACCCGCGTGGCGAAGACTTTGAAAATCTCCGCCTCAGATTCGGCGCCCGGTTCCTTCACAGACGGCTCGATATTGTTGACGAAAAACGCCTTGCCCGGCGCCACCAGCTGATAGGGCGCCCGCTCCGGGTAAATGCGTCGGACGCCGAACCGCGCCGACAGAGAGAAAACGGTCACATACAGATTCTCAGAGCTGTTGTTCCGAATTGTAATCCAGAGCTTGCGCCCCGGCGGCAGCACACCGTCCTGCCCCAGCGGCTCACCGTCCCTCGGAAAAGTCAAGCTCGCTCGTGTGTAAGTCTGGACGTCAAAGCTCAGCGCCTCTTCCATCAGCGCCATCGGCGACGGATTCCGCAGCGTGCGCACATTATGAAAGGTCGCCAGATGATGCAGATACGCAGCTGTCTTGGCCGCCCCCGCCTGCGTACGCGACGGCCTGTCCTCCACGATCTGGACGCCGCTGCCGTCCTGGATGACGTACGCGTCGTTCTCCACAGCCACGTGGAAACGGGTGAATCCATCCTGCGTGCTTCTTCCCACCGCGTGCAGAAACGGGGAAGAGGGCGCCGTCGTCAACTCCGCCAGCAGAAACGGGTCCGCGCTCGTCACCTCGTACATCAATCTCTGGTATCCGTACGCCGTCACCTTTACCCTGGCAGGCAAACTGAACTCTGTGTGACGCACACCCTTGATCAGCGCGTATGACGAATCGACTCTGGTGTCTATCACCTCGCCGCGGCCAAGCCCCCGGCCCTCCAGCGCCTCGCTGCCCGCCGGGAAAAGCTCCACGTGGCTGCCCGGCGTCAGACCCACCGCCGCGCCGCCGCCGATGCGAATGATCACGTCATTCCCCGTATCACCCGCCTCTCTGGCACTGATCACGTTCAGATAAGAGCCGGCATGCGGCGTCAGCTCCCCAAAGACCGCACGGTTGCCCGGGCCCTCCAACTGCGGCAGCTGCCTCGCATAGACGCTGTGGACCTGGGTCTGCACCGAGTCGTGCACCTCCCGCCAGGTCATCTGCGGATGCAGCTCCTGCAGTTTCTGCAACAGAAAGTGGGTCATCGCCCCGTACCAGGCGCCGTTGGTCGGCGAGCGGTACTCGTGGCTCATCTCCTCATCCCGGCAACCGGCCAGCAGCACGTGCTTGCTGCCCAGCTTCCCGGACCAGTGACGGCTGGCAACCGTTCTTTCCCCCGACGCTTCCGGCAGCACCGTGCCCGCAGGCCGCGCCCGCCGGTCCGCCGTGGTCCGCCGCACCGGCACAAACGCCCGCGTGCCCGAACCGGCATGGCAGCAGTCCAGCACCACGGTAACCTTCGCCCCTCTCTCCTCGGCCGCCGCGATCAGCGCCGCCAGCTCCTTGTCCAATATGTCGTAGACCGGCTTGCCCCCGTCATCCGTCGTACGGCTGTCGCTTGGCACCAGCGTCTCGTCGTACCCGTCCGGCTCATTCGGGTCGGAAGAGATCGCCTGAGAGCCGTGCCCGCTGTAATGGAAAAACAGCTGGTCGCCGGTTCTGGCCTGCTCGATCAGCCACCGCCAGCCGTCGATGATGTTCTGCCTGGAGGGAAGCTTCTCATCCGGTTCCGCCCCCGTAGATGTCAGCAGCCGTATATTCTCAGTCGGCACGCCCAGCCGCTGCGTCAGAAACCCGTAAATCGCCCTGGCATCGTTGGCGCAACCGCCCAAATCGGAGATCACACTGCTTCGGTAATGATTGATTCCAACAACCACAGCAAACAATCGCGGAGACAACATTCGCAATCCCTATAGACAAGTGAGACACGCTACTACTTAGCGAAAAGCGAGCGGACAGTTGATGGGAAATAGTACGATCTTAGCACACTGACGGCACAATGAATAACCGGATTCTGCAGAAAATACTCTGTCCATGTCGACAGATCGGGTACTCCAGTCGTATCAAAATCTCGACTTGGATTCAAGTGGACCGGGCGGACAGTGCAGGGCTTTACTGTTTCTGCCGCTCTTAATTGTGTTTCAGAGGATATATTCAGTCAGTGGGGAAGATTGTCCGAATTTCCAAGCGAGGAAGTTTCCTGAGGAAAGGACGCGATGACTGCATGAGTCTTACTTCGCTAATATCGAATCTGAAGCTGATGTTCAGGAACTGATTCGACCTTTCTGCGTAGTACCACTTTCTCAGGATACTTTGTACGTACTCGTTGCAAGAGCGAAACCGGGTCAGGGTCGTGATCGATAAGCCTGCCATCACAGATCGCCACAAATTGTCCTAAGTGGGTCATTACCAATTCTGCGTGAAGCTCTCTGTATGTCTCTACATTTTGATTCATGACAGATCGGTTCGGATTAACCGGAAATGGCGAAAATGTGCGAGCTATTGTTTCCAGGAGTACGTCTGCGATGTCGCGCTCTGTGGTCACAGCTAGCTTTTCGACCTGCTCATAAATCTCATCCGGAACGTCCAGTACAACCTGAATGCTCATTTTGGCTCACTCCTGCCAAGTTAGGCCGTCCATTAACGGGCGCCCAAGTCAAACATCCGTAGCCAAGGAAAGTGTGATCAGGGCAGGTGCCGAAACAAGGACGATCAAGACCTGATCTTGAAATCGGACGATCCACCGAAACGCTATCTGTCTCGTTGCTCCAACACCCTACCCTGAGCTTACCACCCAGTCGTGGTCACACCAACCCTCACTCGCCCCGCGTCGACCTCCCCTGCTCAAACCACGCCGGCGGCTCAGGCAACGACGCCGCCAGAATCTCACCGAACTCCTGCCCCTGCCGCGTCTCTGTCAGGCCACCCAGCAGCGCAAACTCCGCTTCAATCGCCCTGCGCCGCCCCTGCGCGTCATCCAGACGCTCCGCCGAGTTCTCGCCCGCCAGCGCCACCAGCAGCGCCAGGCGACGGATCGGCGCAACATCCTCCCAGGCCACCGGACTCTCCGAATCCAGCGTCCACATCTGCGTCTGCGGCTCGCCGCTGCCCGGATGGTGCCACCGCAAAGCCAGCGTTCCCAGCGGCCCCGCCGCCCCCGGCCGCGCCTTCAGCCGGTAGACGACCGTGTTCTCCTGGCCCACGTGCAACTCCGCGAAATCCTCTTCATCATCCTCAAATGACTCGTTCGCGGCCGCACGGTTGAGATAACCGACCAGACGCCACGTCTCGACCGTCTCTGCATCCCAGGAGACCTGCGCACGCGCTTCGTCCGCCGCCGGGCTGAACAGCTGGGCAAAAGATTCAGCCGCCAGCAGCCCCTGCGCCTCCTCCGGCGAGTAAACATACCGGTACCAGCCGTCGCCGTCGTTGCTCACCTGCTCCAGCAGATCGTCATTGTAATTCGCAATGCCCACGCCCACCGCGACCAGCCGGATCGGGTTGGCCTCCGCCCGCTGCCCGCCCAGAGACGCGATGATCGCCTCCGCCCGCGTGTCCCCCACGTTGGCAACACCGTCGCTGACGAAAAAGACGTAATGCAGCGCTTCAGGGTCCCGTCGCCGCCCCTCCAGAGCCAGCTCGTACCCCTTCCTCAGGCCGGCCTCCGCGTTCGTGCTCCCGTTGGGGCGGAATTCGCGCAGCGATCCGGCCAGCGCCGGGTCGTCGGGGGCCGCGTGCCGCACCGTGTACTCGCCAAGAACGACACTGGAAAACTGCACGAGCGAAATGCGGTCCTCTGCCGACAGACGCCTGATCAGCGCTTCGACGAGCGTACGCGCCGTTTCCAGCTTGTTGTCCTCTTCCATCGAACCGGAAGCATCCAGGACCACCGAGACAAAACGTCGGGTTGGCATCTCCGCCGGCGCAGCCGCGCTGAGCCCCATCAGCGCCAGCCAGGAATCCGGGTCCAGGGGATCCCTCGTCACGGTCAAATCGAGTTGGAATGTCTCCTCTCCTTCAGGCCGCTCGTAGTCCCACCGCAGCGCGTTCAGCCACTCCTCAACCCGTACGTCATCCGGTTCCAGAATGTAGCCCTGCCGCGCCAGCGCAAGCGAACGCCGCCAGGAAGCATCGTCAGCATCGAGCCCGAAAGTTGAAGTCGTTTCCAGGCTTGTGGGAACCACAGGCGGCAGCTGCGCCTCCGGTTGGCGACCTCGCCGGTCACCGCGTCCCGAATGGGGAGACGGGCGCCCCGGGCTGGAAGCCGAAGAGGCAGACTGCATCGCCACCTGCCCGCCCGACGCCCGCCTGTTCGAACTCGGAACCGCGGCCTGCTCCGCGCTCTCCGCCGGCGCCATCGCCGCCGCGCAGCCGGCTATAAGAAGCACCAGCAGCCCCAGTAGCATTACATGCCAGTTGCGTTTAGGATTTCTCCAACCGCACTCGCGGTTCATTGGTCTGATTTTGGACGCACGGTCGACTCCATGTACCATAATTGCCCTCCTTGTCGCTATCGCCCCTCCCTGTCTTTCGACCGGATACGTCAAGTCGGAGGAGACGCGCACCTGATCCTATGCAGTTGTCTAAGGGGTTCTCCGGCGGCCTGATAACTGCATCCAATGTGGCCCGCCTGACAACTGTACGGCCCAGGGCAACAATAGGTTTCCCGATCCTGGAAATTATGCCTGAATTTGGGTTCCGTGGAGGTACTTCTGGCTCGCCTGCGCCGGCCCGTGCAAAGGGTTTCGCTGCAGTGCTATCGAAGCGCCCGGAGAGGAAGCTACTTCATGCTACACAGTCTTGTCTCGGAGGAGAACATTTCTCCACTATTCGCTGCAGTCTGGTCCCTCCTCAACGGCTGTCCGTAGAGTACTCAAACAACGGGTCCCAACCTGCCGGCCCATCCGGCAGCAGATCGAACAGATGCCACACGCCGCAGTACAGATCACCCGGCCCGAACGAGTCCTTCGCTACCCGCACGATCCTCCCGTCTGCGTTCTTCCGAAAAACCGAGACCCCCGGCTGGTATCCCGACAGGAACTCCTCTTCCTCCCACCGGAAGCCCATATCCTCAATAAACGTCGTCCCCTCCGCAGAGTACATCGGGAACCCCCAGCCCCGCCCCCTCGCAAATGCCTGCTGCACCTCCGGACTGTCAGGCGAGACCACCACAAACGCCGCCCGGCTCTGCAAATGCTCCCACTCGCCGTTGAACCCGTCAGCCCACATCGTGCAGTTCGAGCATCCAGTCCCCATGTTGTGAACCAGAATGAGGTCTTCCCCGTCACCGAACAACGCCGAGAGTCTCACAGGTCCGTCCGTGCTTTTCAGTTCATAGTCACCCACAGGCTCGGGCGGCAACCTACGCCGCAGCTTCACTAGCCTCCGTCGAGCCTCGTCGAGTTCCTTCTGCACACTGGCGATCTCCATCTCCAGTTCCGACCTGTTCTCAGACACCTCTTCCTCCCTACTCTAGCAATTCCTGCTGACGCCCTCCCTGCTCCCCAGCGTATCTGGATATTCGGGCCTTTTTCTCAATTTGCTGAGGTTCCGGGTACCTGTCCTCTCTACTGGACGTCAACTGGGCGAACTTTCTGGCCTGAGGCACAACACGGATATCGAATGAGCCTACAGAGTCATTGAAAGCGTCAACCGCCCTCTTCAACCGGTTGCCAACTTCCTGATAGTGGCTGATGAATTTCAACATTCGGTCGTGCAGCTCTACGCCTTCCTTCAGTATCACTTCGGCACTCTCAGCAATGCGGTGGCGCTGCCATCCGTTGGCAACGGACCACAACAGCGAAATCAACGATGCCGGCGTGGCGATTGCGACCCTCTTGCTCATGGCGTACTCGACCAGCATCGGGTTGGCATTCAAGGCCGCCGCAAGGAACTGATCTCCTGGGACGAACATCACGACAAAACCCAACGAGCCTTCCACCTTCGTGCCATAGTCCTTTTTCGCCAGTTCGTCTACCTGCGCTTTCAAGGCGACGGCATGCCGTTTCAGAGAGTCGTCCCTCTTCTCTTTATCTTCCGCATCTTGCGCTTCCATGTACGCAGCTGTTGACGTCTTGGCATCGATGACCACCGTCCGCTCTTCCGGCAGCCGAACCATTAGGTCGGGCCTGACTTGGGTGCCGCTCACCGCGACCTGTTCTGCAAAGTCGCAGTACTCCTCCATCCCCGCCAGTTCAACGACTCTCCGCAACTGTACCTCGCCCCAACTCCCTATCTGCATGTTGTCGGTCAGCGCGCTGGACAGCTTGCTCGCCTCAGACGCGAGGTTATCGCTCCTCTGCGCCAGCAAACTGATTTGGGGGTTGAGCTTCTCATAGTTCTGAGTGAGCGGCTTCACCAACGCCTCGAACTGCTCATGACGCTGCTTGAAATCGCCCTTGGCCGCCTCCAGCGTCTTACCCAGATTCTCCTGCGCCAAATCCATAAACTGGGAATTGTTCGCCTGCAAAGCCTGGCTGGCAGTCGCCTGGAATCTCTCATTCAACTGATCCTTGGCCATCTCCACGATTTTCTCGGCACTATTGCTTTGCTCTAATTGACCTTTCAATCCAGCGTTCTCTTCCCGCAGCGAGGCTTTCTCCTTCACCCAGTCCGCCTCCATCCTCGCCAACCTGCTCTTGGCACGGGACCCCTGCACGATCCAAATGACTACGCCCCCCAACAGGCACCCTGCCAGGCTACCAATGATGATTTCAACCATACTCTCCATCTGCCACTCCTCACTTGTACGTTATTCAGCCTCTGGGAAACGCTAAAACTATGCGTTATCACGAATCCCATCTGGTCAAGGTTTCGACACGCCTACTTCCCCATTTCCGAGCGACGCATTCACGCACTCGCCCTCCGGTCAGCCACAGCCCGCACCAGCGCCGGCAATACCTCCCCGCTCTTTCCCCGCAGAAAGACGTCGGCAATCGACGTAATAGGACCCGGCTCCGGGTTTACGTCAATGACCGTTGCCCCAGCCTGCCTGGCAATAAGCGGCAACTGCGACGCCGGATGCACCAACCCGCTCGTCCCCACCACCAGCATCACATCACAACTGTGAGAGGCCTCCGCGGCCGCCTCCACCGCATCCCAGGGCAGACTCTCCCCGAACCACACCACGTCCGGCCGCACCAGATCGCCGCACATGCCGCACGCCGGCGGCGAATCCTCTCCGCGCGCCTCCTCCGTCAGATGGTGCGGCGCCGAACAAGACGCGCACCGGAAACTGAACAAACTGCCATGCAGGTGAAGCACGTCCACGCTTCCGGCCTGCTCGTGCAGATCATCCACATTCTGCGTCACCAGCAAGAAGCTTTCGCATAGTCCAGCAAGCCGGGCCAGCGCAGCATGCCCAGTGTTGGGCACGGCCGCTTCCAACTGCTCCAACCGCCACATATACCAGCGCCACACCAGACCCGGATCCCGTGCAAACCCCTGCGGTGTGGCAAGCTCCTCCGCATCAAAACGGCTCCACAAACCAGTCTGCGCGTCCCGAAAAGTCGGCACACCCGACTCCGCACTCACCCCGGCCCCCGTCAAACACACGACCGCAGCATCGGCCGAAAAAAACTGCGCGGCCCTAACGATAGCCTCTCCAACACCACCCATATTCCCCCATCCCAATCCTTCTAACTGACCACTGACTACTGAATACTGACTACCGCCCTTTTCACGCCCCAAATCGCTTCAACCGCCCCGCATGAGCCATCGCCTGCGGGACCAGCGTCGTCGCATGGCACAGACCCATCTGACCGCCCGCGCAGTCCCGCTCGCCAAACCGCCGCGTCGCATCCGGCATCGCATTCGGGCTCCACAGCAGCGTCGGCACCGGATGCCAGCTATGGCTGCGCAGCACCGCCGGCGTACTGTGGTCCCCCGTCACGATCAGCGCCCCCGGCCCCAGATCCTGTATACGGGGAATCTCCGCATCCACCGCCTCGATCTCACGCACCTTCGCCCCGAAATCGCCGTCCTCCCCGTAACTGTCCGTCTTCTTGACGTGAACAAAGAAAAAGTCGTAACTGTCCCACGCCTCGACCAGGGCGTCGACCTCATGCCGCGGGCGTTCCCCTTCAAACTGGATCGCCTCCATCCCCACCAAACTGGCCACCCCTCGGTACATAGGATAGACCGCGATCGCCCCCGCCCGCATCCCGAAAATGTCAGGGAACAGCGGTAGCCCCGGGTCCTGCGCCAGCCCCCGCAGATTCAGGCTGTTCGCCCGCGGCTCGTCCGCCAGCACTTCACGCGCCTGCGCCGCCCACCGGTTCACCAGCTCAGCCGTGCGTGCGCCCTCGCTGCTCCCGCTCTCGTCCCGCACCGGCATCGGCCTCCGTCCCACCGCCAGCGGGTCCGTATCCGTCAAGCTGCCCCCCAGCCCCTCGCCCCGCAGCACAAAGACGAAACGGTGCTCCTGCACCGGCTCTACGAACACCTCACAGTCCTCGAATAACCCGGCGCTCGCCTCCCGCAGCTTGCCCGTCAGCCGCACGCACTCCTCCGTAGGAATCCGCCCCGCCCGCCGGTCCGTGATCAGCCCGTCGCCGTCGACCGACGCAAAATTGCCCCGCGCGGCAACGTCACCGGCCTGCAATGGGAACCCAATCCCCAGCGCCTCCAGCACCCCCCGTCCAATCATGTAACGCACCGGATCGTAACCAAACAGACTCAAATGCGCCGGCCCGCTCCCCGGTTCGATGCCCGGCCGGATCGGAATGCTCAATCCCAGCGAACCGGAGACCGCCAGCGCGTCCAGATTTGGCGTATGCGCCGTCTCCAACTCGGTCCTGCCGCCCAGCGCAGCCGGCAGCCCGCCCAAACCATCCATAACCAGCAGAACAATCTTCCCACCGTCCTGCTGCAGATCGCGCATCAACTCAAAATCAGTGAATGGAGAACTCATCACGATGCTCCTTTTTGGGAAGGCGGGAGTGCACGTTCCAGCTTACAGGTTTCCTGCTGGTTTTCGATGGGCGAACTGACATCGCCACTTGCACCGACAGCGGGCAAAGTCAGAATGGCCCCATTGTCGCCGACATGACAGACTGTCGACAAATCACGCACCTGTCACGCCTCACCCCTGCCCGACACAAGAAGTCCCAGGCCATTCGGCCTGGGACTCTACACTGTGCTAGTTTTCTTCCCGGCTGCCCCGGTGGATTGGGCAAAGGCAACGGCCTAGCCTTCGACCGTCCTACTCCCCCCGGTCTGCACCGTAATCCTGCGCGGCTTTATCTCATCCGCCTTCGGCAGGGTCAAGGTGAGGATGCCGTCAGTGAAGTCGGCGCTGATGTTGGCGCCGTTGATCGCTGCCGGCAAGGAAATGCTGCGCATGAACTTGCCATAGTGGCGCTCCCGCAGATGCCATTTTGTGTTCTCGTCCCCGCTCTCCCCGCTCGTCTCACCCTGTATCGTCAGCGTGTTCTCGGAAAAGCTGATGTCGATATCCTCCGGGTCGATTCCCGGCAGCGAAGCCTTTACACTGAACGACTGGTCATCTTCGAAAACGTCAAGCGGCAAGCGCATTGATTCTCCGCGCCCCTCGCCCTGCCACCCCGTAGGCTCACGCATGAGATCGCCCACCAGCTCATCCATCTGATTGCGCACCGAAACCATCTCACGGAAGGGGTCCCATCGTACCACTCTATTCATCGTGTGCCTCCTTAATTCATCAGATAAACGGCTCTGTCTGAAATCCTTTGCGGCTGCCATGTTGAATGCCGCCTACGCAGATTAGAATAGCCCACAAACCGTTAGATGGAGGTCAGCGCAAGATTAGAGAAATATTTGCGAGGAACGAACTGGATCGAGGAGCGAAACGGGGCGTGTTACTCCGGCCAATCACTGCACTGGTCATGCCTCATACAGATAGCAGGCCACAGTATGATCGCCTTCAACCTGGATGAGCGGCGGCTGCCTTTCAAGGCAGACGTCCATCCCGTGCGGGCAGCGCGGGTAGAACCGGCAGCCGTCGGCTGTCCCCTCCACGCCCTGCATGCGCATCGTCTCCTCCGCCGGCAATCTGATATCCGTGTCCCACTTGACCTTCGGGTCCGGCACGGGGATCGAATTGATCAGCTCCTGCACGTACGGGTGCTGCGGGTTCTCAATGATCCGGCCGGTATCCCCCGTCTCCGCGGTGATCCCCTGGAACAGAACGATCATATTGTCGCCGATCTGGTACGCCGTCGACAGGTCGTGCGTGATGTACAAAAAGGAGATCCCGTGCTCGTCGCGCAGCCGCAGCATGATATCCAGGATCATCGCCCGCAGCGAAGCGTCCACCGCCGAAACCGGCTCGTCCGCCA
>JAPPKT010000169.1:0-7886 GCA_028819675.1 Caldilineaceae bacterium
AGACGCGAAAAAGCCGACCGGCTTCCCGGTCGGCTCTGTACTTGGCTTCGATCTGCAATCAGGCCTCTTCAAGGTAATGGCGGTTGAGCAATCCTGCGAGAACGCCGCCAACCATCGTCGCTGCGATATAGACTCAAAATGGTGCGTCGCACCACTTTCAGGGCGCTGTGCATATCGAATGCACAACCTGCTGAAGGATCAGTCGGCGGCTTTGGCCAGTGACCTTTCCGGTACCGACTGTAGCTCCGAATATGCTTCTGCGCTGGTCTTCTCTGCTAATTCAGCCAGAGACAGGTCCGCGAGGGCAGCCACCCGCTCGGAGGCATGGGTAAGGTCCAACTTTGCCGCCACGCCGCAAGCGTAGTCCGGATCGGCTCTGTAGAAATGGACAAGCTGGCGCACCTTGATGCGTTCAGGCACACCATCCATCGCTTCGGCGATATTACTGAACAACTGCTCTTTCTGGTCCTCGTTCATCAGGCGGAACAGATTACCCGGCTGGGTATAGTCGTCGTTGCCCACGCGATGGTTGTAGCGATCAGCATCGCCCGACACTTTGAGCGGCGGCTCAAGGTAACGAGCCTCTTCGACCGGTCCTCCCATGCTGTTGGGCTCATAATTGACCCCGCCGCCGGCGTTGCCGTCGAAACGCAGGTTGCCGTCGCGATGATAGTGGTGGACCGGGCACTGGGGCTTGTTGGCCGGAAGCGCGGCATAGTTGACGCCTATGCGGTAGCGATGCGCATCGGCGTAGGACATTATCCGCGCCTGGAGCATCTTGTCCGGCGAGAAGCTGATGCCAGGTACGATGTTGGAGGGTTCAAACGCGGCCTGCTCTATGTCCGCAAAGTAATTTTCAGGGTTGCGATTGAGTTCCATAATGCCGATCTCGACCAGCGGGTAGTCGCCATGAGGCCAGACCTTGGTCAGATCGAAGGGATTGACGTGGTAGGTCTCGGCGTCCTCTTCCGGCATCACCTGGACGCAGACGCGCCATTTCGGATAATCTCCCCTCTCGATGGCTTCGAAGAGGTCTCGCTGCGAGCTTTCACGATCCTGCCCGACAATTTCTGTCGCCTGGGCATTGGTCCACGTCTTGATTCCCTGCATGGTCTTGAAGTGGAACTTTATCCAGAAACGCTCATTGTCGGCATTGATAAAGCTGTAGGTGTGGCTGCTGTAGCCGTTGACAAAGCGATAACCCTGCGGCAGACCGCGAGTACTCATCAGGATGGTGACCTGGTGCAAGCTTTCAGGGGAGAGCGACCAGAAGTCCCACATGGCTGTGCTGGAGCGCATGTTTGTTTTGGGATCGCGCTTCTGCGTATGGATGAAGTCGCCGAATTTGTAAGGATCGCGTACAAAGAAGACCGGCGTGTTGTTGCCGACCATATCCCAGTTTCCATCTTCCGTGTAAAACTTGACAGCGAAGCCGCGGACGTCGCGTTCAGCGTCTGCGGCGCCGCGTTCACCTGCGACCGTCGAGAAGCGCAGCAGGCAGTCGGTCTGTTTTCCGACTTCAGAGAATATGCTGGCCTTGGTGTAGCGCGTGACATCATTGGTAACGGTGAATGTGCCGTAAGCCCCCGAACCTTTGGCATGCACGACCCGCTCCGGTACGCGTTCGCGGTTGAAAGTAGCCATCTTCTCCAGGAGCTGATAGTCCTGCATCAAAAGTGGGCCGCGCGGGCCGGCAGTCAATGAGTTCTGGTTATCCCCAATTGGCGCCCCGTGGGCCGTTGTCAGTTGTTTGCGTTCAGCCATTAATTACCTCCTCTGATTCTTGACAGTCAAAGTGAACCACCCCCAAACTGCCTGCTGGCGAGAGCGACGGCTGCGACACCTTAAGGACATGCTCCCGGTTGTGACCTGGAGTACGCTTTAAGGCAAGAGGAAATCTGCGAGTTTCGCGTTTAAACGCTTCCCCGTTCG
Organism: Caldilineaceae bacterium; assembly: GCA_028819675.1. Next base: position 1,933 of record JAPPKT010000169.1, read on the forward strand.
CGTGAGCTATGTTCGCTATGGCAGGGTCTCACCATAATATACAGAAACTCGACGACATTGTCCATTGCGCCATGTCCCGAACTCAAGGCAGTAGTGGCAAGGATACACCTGAAAATGGGCGATTACCAAAGGGTGATCACCCGTTCTTCGCCGTCTTTGAGCGCCTGCCGATTCCTGCTCAGCGAGATGGTGACGGCCACATAGGCAACGAGACCAAAGATCACATACGGCCAGGGGGTCAGACCGGCGACGGCAAACACGACCGCGCACACCAGCGCAGTCACGCTCACGCTGTAGGTGCCGATCGAAGCCATGCGGCTCCACCAGATCAGCAGCAGCCCCACCAGGCACACGACCCCGCCGATAAGCGGCGAAATCGCCAGTATGGTCGCCGCAGTCGTGATGCCGCCTGCCCCTCCCTTGAAGCCCAGATAGAGCGACCAGTTGTGTCCCAATACCGCACACGCCCCCGCAAGCGCCGCCGCCGCAGCCACCGCGGTCGCACTCACCTCAGGCAAAAACGCCCCCGCCGCATAGCGGACCAGCAGCACGGCCGCCGCACCTTTGAGCGCATCACCCAATAGCGTGGGGATAGCCGCCTTCAGCCCGGCCGCGCGCCACGCATTGGTCGCGCCCGTGCGCCCGCTGCCTACCGTGCGGATGTCCACACCGTATACCCTGGTGGCCAGCAAACCGACCGGCACCGACCCGAGCAAATAGCCGAGCAGCCCACCCGCGACAATCAGCAGCAATTCCATGGCCGAGGCACCGTCACTCCTCGCGCCGCGCCGACCGCGGCCACGATTCCACTTCGCCCAACAAACACCGTCGTCCCGTGCCCTTTGCGAGCATACCCTAACTGAACTGCGGCTCTTCCTGAGACGGATCGCCCGGCAAGTCCACTGGCGTCTCCATACCTGAGGGCAGGTCCAGCGACTCCTCTACATTCTCACCCCGCATGTGCAGCTCCCCTTCAAGCGTAGCCCCCTCATCCAGCAGGAAGCTGTTCACATGCAGCGCGCCGCGCACGTAAGATCCTGCCAGCAGCTCAACGCGGTCTGCCCGAATCACACCGTCGAAATATCCCCGTATGCTCACGTTCCGGGCCCGGATCTCGCAGTTGACGCGGGCGGCCTCCGTCAGGATGACGTTGGCCAGCGTTTCCAGCAGCCCGCTCTCTACCACACCGTCAATGCGAATGCTGCTGTCGCTGCGCAACGCCCCGTTGTACGTGGCCCTGGGGCCAATGATGACCTCGATCGCGTCCGGCTGCGGTCGCTCGTTTCGTCGAAACACCTGTTATCCCCTGTAAAACGCCGCCAGCTGTCCCGACGACCGCAAGCAACTGCGGCCCAACCGACAAACGGTTTCCCCCCAACCTCACCGCGGTTAGCGCAAAAATGCCCTCATCTGCTGTCTGACAGGCAATCTGATCGCGGCGGGGTGGGGCCTGAATTTCACTGCGCGAAGTCTAGCATAGGCACCCGATCCGGGCAACCTCGCTTTCCTGTTTCAGGGCGGGAAGAACCTGTCTGGAAGGTCGCCCAAAACCACCTTCAAGGCCACCTTGCCAGTGCTCCATGATGGCCCCCAGGCCGCCATTCTGGGAACCAGGATCGATGCCCAACAGTTATTGTTAGCATCGGCCCTCTGCACAATACCGGCAGGGGGAAAAGGAAAGGAGAAAAATGAAACGGAATCTGTTCCTGGTCTTCTGGATTATCGGAATCCTTATGCCTATGGCCTGGCTCGTCCGGCCCTCGCCCCTGGCATACCGCATCTTCAACACACTCTTCAGCCCCGCCTGGATGCACATCCTCATGCACGGCCTGCTCTTCGCCGTACTGGGCGCCCTCCTGATGCCGCGCCTGTCCGGCACACCTGCCCGGCGCGTCGGCCTCACCCTCACCCTCGTACTCGCCGCCGCCATCCTTCAGGAGGGCTTCCAGCTCCTCAGCCGGCAGAGCGTCCTCCACCCGGACAACCTCTTTGACATCGGCGTCGACATGCTCGGCGGCCTGCTCGGCGTGTTAGCAGTACTGACTGTTAGGAAACGAGCGACTGAACGGACCGCATGAACGCCGACGCTGACATAGTGAAATCAGAGATCGATAGAAGGAGTCCAAACCTACCGTTGTCAGCACTGGAGTTGGCAGTACAGGGCTCACCCTCGAAATCTCGACCGGTATAGTGCATAAGCCTCGAAATGCCTGCTACGTCTTTCCTATCAAACCTGCCATATACGCGCAAACCATGTAAAATAAAACGACCGGCAAACAACCCGTACGCAACCACCACACCACCGCCCTCACCCGCCTCTGCGGAGCCTACCCATGACCCTGCCGCTGCGCTCTCTCCTCTTCATGCCCGCCGACTCGCCCCGCAAGATCGCCCGCGGCGCCGGCCTGCCCGCCGACGCCATCATCGCCGACCTCGAAGACGCAGTGGCACACGCCCGCAAAACGGAGGCCCGCTCGCTTCTCGTCGACTCCTTCCGCACACTCCCCCAAGACGGCCCCCTTCGCTGCATTCGCATCAACCCGGTCCACAGCCTCTTCTGGCCCGATGACCTGCTCCAAACCTTCGCCGCCGCGCCCCAGGTCTACGTGATTCCCAAAGTCGAGTCCGCCGCCGACCTGCAAAGCGTGAATAAACAGCTGACAGAACTGGAATGCTCCGCCAAAATGCCTGTCGGAACTGTGCGCCTGCTGCCGATTGTAGAGAGTGCTGCAGGGGTGGTGAATCTGCCCGAAATCGCCCGCGCAGATCCCAGGATCGTGGCGCTTGCCTTCGGCGCCGAGGACTTTGCCGGCGATATCGGCGCACAGCGCTCGCGCGAAGGCTGGGAGGTCTTCTACGCCCGCAGCGCCGTCGTCACCGCGGCCGCCGCCTTCGGGCTACAGGCAATCGATACCGTCTATACCGACCTGGCCGACGACTCCGGTCTGGCCGATGAATGTGACACTGTTCAGAAAATGGGATTCCGCGGCAAACTGGCGATCCATCCTCGCCAGGTGGAGGTCATCAACCGCGCCTTCACGCCGGACCTCTCCGAAGTGGCCGCGGCGCGACGGCTCATCGCCGTCTTTGAGGCACACCAACGGGCCGGGCGTGGCGTCTGCGTTCTCGACGGCAAAATGGTCGATATGCCGATGTATCGTGCCGCACAGGATCTGTTGGCCAGGGCGGGGAATGGGACGGTAGGGGAACGCCCCAACTGAACTGTGAGAAGAGAGATCCGCTCTCTCTTCTCCATACCTTCCTCTAGTCGCGCACCGGACGAAGACCAAGATAAACGACGCGTCCGCCCAGCGTCTGCAAAATAGTGCGCGCCGGCTTCCACGGCAGAAGCTGATTCAACTCGGATGGACTCAACGGCGTATTGTTGTTGGCCAGAAAAACGCGGAAACAGGCCGCCGTCAGCGAAAGATGCTCGTTGATGTAGTCCGGGTCCTTGGTGCAACGGCTGCGCAGACACTCCCACAGGGCGTCTGTCCGGTGAACCTCCCCCGTCTCCGGGTCAATCCAATCCACGTCTTCCGTATTTCTGTGGTCCTGGAACCTGTCCCGGCACTCCGTGCATAGCTGATCGCGTAGGTACAGACGGAAATTCCGGCCGCTCTGCTCCCACCAATTGTAGTCGATGTGAAACTTTGTGTTCACGTCCGGTCGGAACCACTTGAGTTTTTGCTTGGACGCTGCCGCTGTCATCTCCTTCTTATCCCTCCTCGATAATCAAGATCCGGTGAATTTCGTGCGATTCCGGCTCTGCATCCTCATCTCACTTTGAAGAGTCCGTCCCCATAGTCCTGGAAGCGGGAATTGCTCAGCAAGGCAGAAAAGATCGGTCCCGGCGGACACCGCCAGAACATGTTGACCGCACTGTATATCGTCTTGACATGCGCCGTGCCCTGCGGGTTCAGCTTCGCAATCTCCGGCACGATCATATCCACAAGCTGCGCAAGCGCATCGTCGTTGCCTTCCAATCCGGCGTTGAACGCCTCCAGCCCCTCCCGGTCGTCGCATGAAACAATCTGTTCGAAGTCATACTCACAGGAGATCTGCACCTTGTTCATCTCGAGGCCGAACCTTAGCTGTTCCGCATCCACTCTCGCAATGCGGCTCCACTCCCGCCTCATGCGGCGCGGGCGGTAGTCAATGACCACTTCATCCGCCTCATTCGTCCGCTCCAGCGTGATCTGCGCGCTCACCGGAAGATTGTGCCCAACCATCCATTCCTTCAGACCGCACACATAGCGTCCGCTATGGACCACCCAAGCCGTGTGGCGGGTGCCCCAACGACCGTCGACCACCGTCACCATCGAACGCTCCTGCGCACTGTGCGGGAAAAGCGCACGCGTACGGCTGCTGAGCGGAAGCGTCCCGTACAGCCAGTGCGGGAAGGTCAGCGTAAAGCTGATGCTCGGTACGACCGACGAGACTGGCGTGCTCGCGCCGCTCTCGCCCCATTCGTCGTCCAGCTCCCACTCCATCTGCAGAAGTTCCACACTCAAGATTGCCCGGTTGTAGCGGCCTATCCTGGGTCGCAAAAGCGGAGGGATCGTCTGCGCCTCCGGGGGTTCCAACCGCGACAGGAACCACAGTGGGCCGCCGCCGCTTCCGATCTGATCGAAGCGTTCGTCGTTTCCAAGCGCGTGGTTCACGCTGATAACCTGCATTGCCTGCGATACATTCTCCGACTGCAGATCGAGCTCCGGCAGCAGCTCCTCTGGCGACATCGGCCGGTTCTGCATCTCAAGCAGCGCCTCGGCAATGTTCAGATGACCCACATGAACTTCGGCCAGCATGTCGGCCAGCAACCAGTAGTCTTCAATTGCCACGAAATCTTCGTTCCGCTCCCCATCGCTCAGGACAAAGAGCAAACTCTCTTCGATCTCCTCCTGGTACAGAGAATGAATCTCCTCCGCCGAAAGGAGTGCCTCCTCATCGCCTGTCGCCTGACCATTGGTTCCGTTGAGCCGGTGGCCCGTCTGAAGATTGGCCGCAAATTCCCGGGTCTCGCCCGAGTCGGCAAAACCCACCCGGATTACATCGAAGGCGCCATGCTCCGGGTTCTGGCCCGCACGCGTCTCCAGGACTTCGCCCACCAGAAAGTCCATCGCTGGAAAGATGAGCGTCTCCCCAACATCATACAGGTTCATGGGCTGGTAGACCGCCCCCTTCTTCAGCTCGGACTCCATCCGCGCTGTCTCGCGGCGCTGGTATTCCTGGATCAGGCGCAGCGCCAGCTGGCTGGTCGTCATCGGTGACTCTGCATCCAGGATCAACTCATGGATAAAATCCAAATCTTCATCCGAAACTCTGAACTGATCGCGCCAAAATGAAGCAGTTTGGGTCCTTCGCAACAGCACGTCTTCCTCCTCCTGGAAACGCAGGCATCCCGCCTGAAAAAGTCGGCTCAGCGCCGCTCTCCTCGTGGCCAACAACGGCCCCGGCTCCGCGCCTTCGCGGTCTGTGTCCAAACAAATAAACTTCCCCGCCAGACCGCAAAAACTGCGCAAACCGTCGGACTGCAGAGTAAGTGAAAGGGCTCTCGTTCCAATTCTTTGCCCGCAACCGGCGTCAAGGCGGTTTTGCAGCCCAACAACGAAGTATAGCGGTTCAGGCCCCAAAATTCAAGAACGCGCCAATCTGAGTTTCATCCCAAAGTGGGGCAACTTCTCCCCCACCTCTGTCAGCAACTAAACCATAGCGAGTCCAAGATCAACTCTGATGCAGGGGCTACGCCGTCACTGACCACTGACCACTGACCACTGCTTTTCCGGGCGGTCGGGTCTATTCGGCCCTCCCTTGTGGGGGGGGGGGGGGGGCCCCCCCCCCCCCCCCCCCCCCCCAAAAAAAAAAAAAAACCCGGGGGGGGTTTTTTTTTTTTGTTTTTTTATTGTTATAGTGAAAAAACCAAACCCCCCCCCCCCCCCCAAAAAAAAAAAAAA
>JAPPKT010000169.1:7896-16542 GCA_028819675.1 Caldilineaceae bacterium
CCCCTTGGGGGGGGGCCCCCCCCCCCCCAACGCCCCCTCTCCTACAACATGCCTTGCCGACCTGGTGTCGATATTGGTGACAGGTGCCTAATCGAAAATGTCCAGACAGACCACGTCCCGCCAGTCCCAGCAAATCTCCGTAGGCGCCGGCCCTGTGCCTGCCCTCTCTCGCTCCAAAACTAAACTGCACCCCTATCTGAACTGTAAGTCACCTCTCATCAACCGCCATCAACCCAGCCCCAACCCCCCCGATCAGCAGACCGCGCCACCGCGTCGGCCTTCCCCCCTCATGCCTGCCGAACAGCACCCTCCCCAGCCAGAATACGGCAAAGACCAGTCCCGCGCTGCCCAGCGCTGTCGGCAGATGCATGGCCAGCAGCGTCCGCCCAAACAGGATCGTCGACAGCGCCAGCGCGTAGATCGCCGACGGCTCGCGGCCCTGGTCCACCGGGAAAAATATCGCGTGCTCGCCCCGCAGAACCTGGAGCGCCAGCGCCCCGTCTATCCCCTGATCCCGGTTGAGACCCATCGGCAGCTCGGCCAACCCTGCAAAACGCAGCACAACGACCACGATCGCCAGAACCAGCAGGGTCGCCCCGGTCGCCAACCTGAAGCCCATGCGCCCGGCATCCGTTAGCCCGGCTGCGCCTGTTCGTTCTCTTTCTGAAGATGAACTCTCAGACACGCTGGCTTTTCCTTACGCCTGCCCGCTCCTCGTCGTAACACTTTCGCGCCGCGCCGCCGATTTCAATCCCATCCGCGCCCTGGGCAGCCTGCAAGCGCCAAAGGACGTCTTCCCGTTTACGCTTCACGGGCGGACATCCAATTGCAACCGCGCCAGCAGCAGCTCCGGCTCCCACACACCGATCTCGACCGTTGGTATCTGTGTCTCGGTGCTGTAAACGACCAGCCGCAACGCATACTCGCCGGGAGCGAGATCGGTTGGGAATTCAAACTGGACCATGGTATCGAACAGCTCGGAAGGCCCTCCGCTCCCGGTCAGCGTGTGATTCGGTTTCCACAGAACAATATCCCTTTGGTAAGACCTTTCTCCGTTGGTATTGTAGAGGCGCAGCGATATCGCATAGTCGACATCTAACCCGGATTCTGTTCGCCACTGCAGAGCCATCCACAGCGTTCGATCCCGACCAAGGTTGAGAAGCTGCTGCGATGACCACTGCTCTATGCCTTGGCCCAGGGCGATCCCCTCAAGAGCGATGTCGCCATCGTAGTAAACTGTCAGCGGCTCCAGATGGTCATAGAATGTCCAGGGCTGGTCCAGTGCAATATTGGTGTAATTATGAATCCGAAAGCTGCCGTATGCATCACTACCCAGATAACGTCCGTATCTGCCGAAAAGGACGGCAAACCGATCGCTTTCATCGCCCGTCCAGGCAGCCCTGCTGTCCCAGTCCACAACTTTCACAGTGGATGTGCTCTTCATGGCCGCCAGCGAAGATCTAATCTTCTGCGCCAGGTCAGGCATGGCGGTATGGAAAAGATGGACCCGCGCCGCGCCTTGATACAAGTATTCGAAAGTTGGACTGCGAAATCCCTCTTCCAGCGCCTTATGGCGCTGTCCATCGGGGATCAGATAGACAGTTTTCTCATCGGGCGGCTGCCGGCTCAACTCCTGGATCAAATCAACCCACCCCACCGCGTATTCATGGTAGACTTCAGACCTGTTCGCCCACTCCTGGAAATACGTGCGATACGTGATAACGCCCTGAACCAGAACCACGCCGCTGACCACAAACGCCAGTGCGATGGTGGCTATGCCTTTACTTTCCCCAAAAAACCGCTCCCGCAAGAAATTGAGCGTCTCCCACACGCCAACAGCCGCCAGCAGATATACAGCCGGTGTCGCACCCATCATGCGCAGCGTGTTGGGAACGAGGATGTCTCTGGCCAGCATAGCGGGCAAAAGCAGGACCGCTGTCCAGAGAAGCAGGAGACGGTATGCGGGCCGCTTCCAGCGCAGAACCGCCATCCCAGCGCCAAGCCAGAAAAAGAACGCTTCCCATGGATTCAACATCGGCTGAGCGGCGAAGTTATGCCGCCAGTTCGGATCGCCGCGAAATCCCAACGCCAACAGATGCACCCACACATTGTCCAGAAATGCTCCCAGCGGGTCTCCTTGATTCCGTTCAGATTGGAGGATCAAGAGCTGGTTGCTGCGGGAAAAGAATGCCTCGGGATGCAGAGAAAAATAAACCAGAATCGGCGCGGCGATCAGCCCGGCCGCACCCAAAAAGACGCCCGCCCTTCGTAGCTCATCCCGCAAGCGGCCCTCATTCCTACCCCAGGGCAGCAGAAAGCTCAAGCCAAATAGGAGAAATAGAAATGGTGTGAAACGCGCCGCAAGATACGTATAGGGCAGTAGTCCTGCGCACACCCCCGCCAGCGCGATCCGCCACCAAATCTTCTCCTCCCATCCCCACCAGAGCAACGCCAGACACAGGCAAAGAAACAGGGGCAGAAAGTTGGCTCTGAGCGCTGCCCGCCCAATAATCGTCTGGCCCATGGATACCGCCAGCAGCCCAGCCCCGATTCCGCCCACCAGCAGGCCGTGCCATGGCGTCGCCCGGCCATCCTCATCTTTGCCAAAGAGAAGCCGCCCCAACCAGAAGACGACAAACACCGTGCCGGCGCTGGCCAGGGCTGTGGGCACGCGCAGAGCCAGTACCGTGCGCCCCAGCAAGGAGATGGCCAGCGCTATCACATAGACTATCAGCCCTTCGCGCCCATTATTCGCCGGAAAAAAGACAGCATGCTCTCCCTGCAGCACCCGTAGAGCATCCATGCCATGTGTTCCTTCATCATGATGGAGCCCGGTTGGGAGTTCGTCTAAGCGTTGAAGACGTAGCAATAGGACAGCCAGCACCAATGCGAGCAAGACTGCGAGCGTGACCCATAGGATACGTTGCCGCGCCGCTCCCTCTGACACAGTCTCCTCGTACGTTCTTTGTGTGCCAACCGCTGCATTGCACCTCTGTTCAATTGGGTCGTGGGACAGCCTTTCAGTCATGCACGCTCGCTCTTGGTCGTTCTGTCAGACCCACAACCGCTCAGGACCGAGGTCTTCATGACCTGTCCAAATCTAACTGGACCGTAAAGACCACTGATCTGGAAACCTGGCATTGGGAACTTTGTTCGAGAAGCTAATCGTCAAGTATAGAGATTCCGGTAGCAAAACCCAAGAATCCCCCACCTCTCCGCAAGGAGGCACCGCGTGAGAAAACTGTCAGCGCGGGCAAAGACGCGCAGAGCGCTTGATGCCAGTCCGCTTCTGGCAATCGACAGCTGCACTGGCTGTGCCGTAGCCCGCAAGGCCCTCTTGCATCACACCTGTGAGCCGCCCGCTAAGCGAGGCCCAAACTGAGCGGCCCGCACCCGTCACCGACCTTCCGCAAGCTGCAAGCGCGCCACCACCAACTCCGGCTCCCAAACATCCATCTCGACCGTCGGCGTCAACGTATCGGCGTCGTATACGATGAGTCTCAGTTCATACTCGCCGGGCAGCAATTCTTCCGCAAAGTCAACGTAGAACAACGTCTCGACCTCTTCATCCGCTGACCACTGGCTTGTCCGCGCCAAATCAGCATTGCCCAAAACATGGTCCCTTTGGTAGGAGAGTGCGCCGTTAGCGTCGTACAGGCGAAGCGATATCGCAAAGTCGGCTGTCAAATCTGGCTCGACCTGCCACCGCAGGACTATCCACAGCGCGCGTTCCTGTTCCAGATCGAGTATCTGCTGCGTTGACAGTTGCGCCTCGCCTTGGCCCAAAGCGAGTCCGCGAAGAGAAATGTCGCCGTCGTAGAGGACCGTCACCGGCTCCAGTTGATCATGCAGTGGCTCAGCCCGCGACCGAATAATATCGGCGAAGGAGTCCAGGATTCCCAGGGTTGGATTAAGGAGCGATGTTTTCCCGCGTAACAGGGGGACCGCGCCTTCCCACGAGCCGCCTAGCAGAGCATCGAACTCGCCTTCGCTCAGCTCCCGCTTCTTGGCGAAAATCGATACTCGCGGGTGGTCGTAAAGGGTCCAGCTTTCGTCCGCTCCTTGATCCGGAAATGAAACGTCCAGCAATCGCGGTGGAGAAGTAAAATCAGCGACGTTTACGAAGCCCAACTGTTCGCCAAACATCAACTCGTAGTAGCGAATCGTCATTGGGTAGCGTTCAGGCAATTCATCGACGCTCCCGTACAGACGATTTGAACTGTAGATTACATAGTCCGCTTCCTTGAGTTTCTGTCGGAGAATCTCATATTTCTCCTCCGTATCCTCGTCATAAGGCGCCCAAGCAATATGACGCAAACCATGGCTTGCCGCGTCCATGCCTGGCTCACCAAAGATGGACACCGGCAGAGCGTCGTCCCACTCCTCCCAAAGGATTACCGACCCGGCCGGTGCCTCGTCATACATCCAGCGGCTGGCTGTGATCCAGGTGTGCTCGTGCCCATACACGCCGTTGACATAAGCCAGCGACCAGAACAGACCGCCGCCGACCGCCAGAAGAGCGAGAAGCGCCGCCGGCAACCGGGCAGCCAGCTTCACCTGTCTTTTGCTGCCGAAACGCCAAAGCCACGTGATCAGTCCAGCGGCAAAGAGCAGGATAAACGGTAGGACTGGGCTCATGTATCGGTTGAATTTGGCTAGAAAGGCACCAGTGATGCCGAAGTATGGCGCCAGCCACACCCACACGAGCAACTCCCCCGGCTTCGCCCGCAGCAGAAACAACCTCACCAGCGCCCAAACACTTCCCATCATCGCTGCCAGACCCAGAGGAAGACCCATCCCCCAAACGACCTGCTGCTCAATGAAATAAAGATAGGGCGTCGAACCGCGATACTGGCGCGTGTAGGGTATATCATCGATTCCGCGCACCATCCTCCCCTGTTCGATGACCGTGGCCTGAATGTAATGCACCCAGTCGAGAACTGCGTATGGGCTGGTGACGAAGAAGGCCGCAAAGGCGACCAGCAGTGCCACAACTGCACTGGAAAGTGCCCAGCGCATCGAGACCCAAGACCTTCGCTCCCCACTCGCCAATCCCCGTTCGTCGCGCACTGCCGTGATCAGAGCGGCAGTAACCGGAACAGCCAGCACCGGCAGCGCACTGAATTTGGCTGAAATTGCCAGTCCTGCCCCAAGTCCAGCGAAAACTATCCCCCGCCAAGAGCGCTCCTGAACCATCAGCAAGCCCCCGTAAATGGCTAGAACAACAAAGGTTGTGCTGGCGGGATCCATGGCAAAGAAATGGCTGAGTTGGACCGCCTGGGCGGTATATGTATAAAATGTCGCAGCCAGCAGACCGCCGGCCGCGCCGTACAGCCTCCTCCCCAACAAAAAAAGGAGAAAAACTGTCCACGTGTCCAAAAAAGCAATCATCAGCCGCCCTGCGACGGCCACGCCTTCGCAGGGGCCACTGGCGCGCGCCAAGAGAGCGATCGTCCTGTCGGGGAGAGGCAAATGGCTGGCCGGTTCCGCCAGCATACGCATTACTCCGCCGGTAAGTATGCCCAAATAAAGGGGAAAATGGCCGTATGTAAAGGAACGCCGGCGGGCGTCATGAGGGTCCCATAGAGGATTTAGCGGGCTGCGTCGGGGATTAAGAAACTCGCCAAGCGAGGACGGCAAGCCAATCGTCGGTGCGTAAATGCACGTAGTGCTTCGTTCGTCAGGATGAGCGTTCAGCCCTCCGTCGAAGTTGACATTCCATGTGCGCAGCACCAAGCCCGACAGAATGACAATGCCGACTAAAGCACAAAAAACTGTCGTGCGCATAGTGAAGTTTTGCTCAATCTGTCAAATATTGTTCTTCCTGTAATCGGCAACGCTGTTTCACAATAGGGTCTTTTATCAAGAAGCGCAAAAGAAAGGCCATTTGAGAGTGGCCTATAGAGTCGATATCAGCGCTAGTTGGCAGGAAGGCCAGGTCCGGGGCCCGCGAAATGGAATCGATGGGTGAATCTGCCCGAAGGCTGCCAGCCATGTTTGAAGGCAAGCGTGGCAAAACTTGAGTTACTCGGAAGTGCACTACTCTGACATGAAAGTGTTCCCCATCTGCCGGTCAGATGCAGAGATGCGGGAAGCCCGGAACCAGTCTGGCCTCTGGTCTTCCCCCAGTTGGGCTTTCACCCTCATTCAGATATGATAGACCCTAATCCGGGATCGTATAATCGTTTCGCCCCAAAGGTGCTGCTTGGAAACTCCCCAATGAGAACCGTTGCTATGATTCTGGCTGGCGGAGAGGGCACCCGCCTGACCGTCCTCTCCGAAAAACGGGCCAAACCCGCGGTTCCCTTCGCCGGCAAGTTTCGCATTATCGACTTCACAATCAGCAACTGCGTCAATAGCGGCATCGATACCGTCGGCGTCCTCACCCAATATCGCCCCCACAGCCTCAACGAACACATCGGCATCGGCAAACCCTGGGATCTCGACCGCCAGTACGGCGGCATCCGCCTCCTGCAGCCCTTTCAGGGCCGCGGCGAACAGGACTGGTATGCCGGTACCGCCGACGCAATTCTGCAAAACCTGAACTTCCTCACCGAATACAACGCCGACACCGCCCTGATTCTCTCAGGCGACCACATCTATAAGATGGACTACGGCCCAATGCTGGACTTCCACCAGCGCAAGGGCGCCGACGTCACCATCGGCGTTATGCCCGTACCCATCGAGGAAGCGCACCGTTTTGGTATCATGGAGACGAACGCCGAGGATGAAATCGTTCAGTTCCATGAAAAACCGCAGAATCCGACCAGCAATCTGGCTTCGATGGGCATCTATGTCTTTAACAGCCGCCTACTGGCCCAGCGCCTCCAGGAAGAAGGCGCCGACGGCCCCCGCACAGATTTCGGCCAGCACGTCGTCCCCGCCATGCTGGCCGCCGGAGACCGCGTCCTTTCCTACCCCTTCACCGGCTACTGGGTCGACGTCGGCACCGTAGACGCCTACTGGAAAACAAGCCTCGAACTGCTCCAACCCAACCCGGCTCTGGACCTCTATACCGACAACTGGCCCATCTCCACCCGCTCAGAAGAACGGCCCCCGGCCAAATTCGGCCCCCAATCTCAGGTCGTGCAGAGCATGGTGTCGAACGGGTGCGAAATCCATGGGCTCGTCAAAAACAGCATCTTCAGCCCTGGCGTCTATGTCAGTCCGGGCGCCGTCGTGCAGGACAGCATCCTCATGAACGACTCCTGGATCGGCCCCGGCGCCCGCGTGGAACGCGTCATCATCGACAAGCAGGTCATCGTCGGGTTCGGCGCCAAAGTCGGCTGTACCACGTCCGACGCGCCCGCACCCAACCAGCAGTTTCCTGACAAACTGGACAGCGGCCATACCGTCGTCGGCAAAGGCGCATTCATTCCCGACGGCGCCCAGATCGGCACAAACGTGATCGTTAACAGCGACAGCGGCGAGCAGGACTTTCCACCTGACCTCGTTGTCGAGGACGGGCAAACCGTATAGCTTTCACGTTGCGCCCCTACCAAACCGACCGCCAGGATCGCTCCCTATGTCTTCCGCATTCGCTATGATCATGGCCGGCGCCGACAACGCCGACCTCAGTGTCCTCACCGAAATCCGCTCCGAGCCCGCCGTCCCCTTCGCCGGCAAATTTCGACTCATCGACTTCTCGCTCAGCAACTGTGTCAACAGCGGCATCCACAACGTCGCCGTCCTCACCCAATACCGGCCCCGCAGCCTCAACGATCATATCGGTATCGGCAAACCTTGGGACCTCGACCGTTCCAGCGGCGGCTTGCGTCTGCTGCAACCCTACCGCGGCGGTCCCTACGGGGACTGGCAACGCGGCTCCGCTGACGCCATTCGGCGCAACCTCGACTACGTAATCCAGCAGAAGGAGGAGTGCGTACTCATCCTTTCCGGCAAACACATCTACCTGATGGACTACCGTCCCTTCCTTGAACACCATCTGCGCAACGGCGCCCCGGTCACCATCGCCGTCCGCCGCGTCAGCCGCCACGAAACCCATCGTTTCGGCATCGTCTCGCAGGATGCTGACCAACGCGTCGTCGAGTTTCAGGAGAAACCCCGCCGCACGCAGCAGAATCTTGCCAGCATGGGCGTCTATATCTTCAACCGCGACTACCTCGTCGAAGTCCTGGGCAACGGCAGCGGCGATGACATCGGCCGCGATATCCTGCCCGGCCTGGTCGCCAAAGGCCATGTCAACAGCTACACCTATCCCGGCTACTGGGCTGATGCCAGCACGGTTCAGGCCTATTGGGGTGCCAATATGAGCCTGCTGGCCGAGGAGCCGGCGCTCAACCTCTATGCGCCGGAATGGGTCGTGCATACCCGCAGCCAGGAGAGGGCCCCGGTCAAGCTGGGCCCGGCCGCAGACGTCGATGGGGCGCTCCTGTCCAACGGCTGCCAGATCGAAGGCGCCGTCGAACGCAGCGTCCTGTCACCGGGCGTGCAGGTGGGCCAGGGTGCCCTCGTACGCGATAGTGTCGTCCTCAACGATACCATCATCGAATCGGGCGCAGTCGTCGAGCGCTGTGTCATCGACAAGGAAGTGGGCGTGTGGCAGGAAGCGCACGGGGGGCATTGCGATAAAAAACCCCCCCAAACCGAGAAGCCGGCCCCGGGCAAAAACCGGCGCTCCCTCGT
>JAPPKT010000569.1 GCA_028819675.1 Caldilineaceae bacterium
GCCCCCGCACAAGGGAGGGCCGAATAGGCCCGACCGCCCAAAATAGCGAGGCGAGAAGGGAGAGGAGAGAGGAAAGAGAGAGGGGCGGGTGCGGGGAGGGTATTCGCAGACGGTGGAATCTGTGTGCTATGATGGGGCGGAAACAGGTCGCGAATGGAGATATTTGTGTCGAAAACCGTACCGCTCGTCATCCATGCCACCCATGAAGCCGGCGCGAAGGTAGGAGGCATTGGGTCGGTCCTGGACGGGATTCTGGGCGCAAAGTCGTACAACAGCCAGGTCGGGCGGACGATGCTGGTGGGGCCGATGTTTGGCTGGGATCCTGTGCAGATGGCGCGGCTGACAGACGCGGGGAACGGTGTGCAGATCCGCTACAGCAGCCTGCACGGGATTCGGTACGACGTCAGTGAGCCGGTGCAGCAGGCGCTGCTGACGGTTGAGCGGACTTTCCACGTGGCGCTGCTGTACGGGCGGCGGCAGTTCGGGGATGCGGAGCATGAGATTCTGCTGGTCGATGCGAGCAATCCGCACATGGGGCACGTGGAGAAATTCAGCTACTTTCTGTGGGAAAATTACGGCGTCGAGAGCTTTCGCTACAACTACGATTTCGAGTACAACCTGTATATGTCGATCGCGCAGCCGCTCTTTGCCGGGTTGAAGGCGCTGGGGGTCGACGCGGGACTGGCGCCGCACGAGCGGGTGATCATCGCACACGAGTGGCTGGGACTGCCGGTGGCATTTGCGGCGCAGCTGAATGAGCCTGAGCAGTGGCGGACTGTTTTCTATGCACACGAGGTGGCGACGGCGCGGTTGCTGGTAGAGAGCCACGCCGGTCACGACACGCGCTTCTACAACGCGCTGCTGCGGGCGCGGGATTCGCATCTGCCGCTGGATACCGTCTTTGGCGAGCAGGACTCGTATTTCAAGCACGCGGTCGTCCGGCAGGCGATACATTGCGATGCGATATTTGCCGTGAGCGACTCGGTGCGGGAGGAGCTGCGGTTTCTGGGCGGGCCGTTCGCCAATTGCAGCATCGATCTTGTCTACAACGGCATCGGGTCGGAGGAGATCAAGGTAGCGGACCATCTGGATTCCAAGCGCCGGCTGCAGGCGTACTGCCGGACGTTGCTGGGGTTCGAACCGGACTACGTTTTCACGCACGTGGCGCGGATGGTGATGTCGAAAGCGCTGTGGCGGGACGTGCGGGTGATGGCGCACCTGGACAGGCTTCTGAAGTCGGCAGGAAAGACGGCGGCGCTTTTTGTGCTTGCCACGAGTGAACCGGCGGGCCGGCAGCCGGAGCTGATCGAGAGCTGGGAAAGTTCGTACGGGTGGCCCGTGGGACATCGGGGCGACAACGGCGACCTGGTTGGCGAGGAGGCGCCGTTCTTCTTCGACGACGTCGAGCCGTTTAACCATTCCGCAAGCAGCAGCAAGATCGTGTTGGTGAACCAGTTCGGTTGGAGCCGGGACCGGTGCGGCACGCGCATGCCGGCGGATATGGGGTTCAGCGATGTCCGCCGCGGCAGCGACCTGGAGTTTGGGCAGAGTATCTATGAACCGTTTGGGATATCGCAGATCGAGCCCGTGCAGTTCGGCGCGCTGTCGTGTGTGAGCAGCGTGTGCGGGTGCATCGGATTTGTGCAGGCGGCGGCAGAGGCGCTGGTCGAGCAGGGCGTGCTGGCGCCGATTGAGGCGGAAGGACAGGGCGTTCGAGTCATTTTGCCCGGCGGCGGCCAGCTGGGGACAGCATTCGCCGACAAGGGTTTCCCGCTGGTGGTGGCGGATTACGTGGGGTTGCCGGCGGAGCAGATGCCGGGGACGCCGCGGGATGCCCTGGATATCGACGGCGCAGCGCGGGGGCGTATCGAGGCCGGCAGTTCAAGAGAGATCGCCGGGCAGATATTTGAGCGTCTGCCGAGAAGCCGGGAGCAGATGGCAGAACTGTTGCGGCTGGGTGGCGCGCTGGCTGGCAGCATGAGCTGGGAATCGGTGGTAGAGACGAGCTTTCTGCCCGGGCTGGCAAGAATCTGCAGGGAGTAGGGCCATTCATTCTGGTGCCAAGAGTTGCTGACGATTGGCTGCCCTGATATTTGTGGTCCCTTCATGTTGTCCGTCCGCGGTAGGCACAGAGATTCACCAAGCGCCCTTAAGTGAGGCAACCACGAGGGCACCCACAAGGGGTGCCCCTACGGGGAATACGGCGGGTCGGCCCAATGTAGGGCAGCGGTCCTGGGCACCCACAAGGGGTGCCCCTACGGTGGGACGCGTAGTTGGCAGGAAATGTCAGAAGTCAATTGAACGTTGTGAAGGCGCCGTCAGATGGTGACGTCTTCTGTACGTGAGGTTATTCACAGTATTGGCGCCATCCTTTAGCCGGGACGCCCCAAGTCGGGAGAGAAGGACGCAATCTTTTGATCGGATCGTGGTTTACGGATGATGAGGCCTACCTTTTCGGCGAGGGAAACTTTCTCTATGGCTATCGCAGGTTCGGCGCCCACTTTCGTACGGTGGCTGGCGTCAGCGGTGTGCAGTTTTCGGTCTGGGCGCCAAATGCCCAGGGCGTAAGTGTTATTGGGCCCTTCAACGGCTGGGACCCTCACGTGCACGTCATGGAGGCCCACCGGGAGGGGATCTGGGAGCTCTTCATCCCCTCATCTGCCGCGCCAGCAACTACCGCCACGCCCAGCGCCGGTTTGGAGACGGGCAGTGAATACAAGTTTTCGATTCAACTGCCGCTGGTGGATATCCGGATCGACAAGTCGGACCCATACGGCTTTTTTGCGGAGTATCCGCCTGGGACGGCCTCCCGAATCTGGCCCATGGACAGCTATCCGTGGGGGGATGGTGAGTGGGTCGAGAACAGGGCCAGCAGGCAGGCGCTGGACCAGCCCCTGAACATCTACGAAGTACATCTCAGCAGTTGGCGGAGAAACCCCGAAGATAACCGAGTTCTTGGCTACCGTCAGCTAGCACATGAGCTGGTCGACTACGTGAAGGAGATGGGCTACACGCACATCGAGCTCATGCCGGTGACCGAGCACCCTTTTGAAGGTTCGTGGGGGTACCAGAGCACCGGGTATTTCGCGCCGACGTGCCGATTCGGCACGCCGGACGACTTCAAGTATTTCGTGGACCACTGTCACCAGAACGGCATCGGCGTGATCCTGGACTGGGTACCGGCCCATTTTCCCAAGGATGCTCACGGGCTGGCCTATTTTGACGGTGCGGCGCTGTATGAGTATGAGGACCCGCGGCGGGGGGACCATCCCGACTGGGGCACGAAGATTTTCGATTACGGGCGCAACGAGGTGCGCAATTTCCTCGTGGCGAGCGCCCTGTTCTGGGCGGAGGAGTACCACATCGACGGGCTGCGCGTGGATGCGGTTGCCTCGATGCTGTACCTGGACTACAGCCGAGAGGGGGCGGAGTGGATTCCGAACCAGCATGGCGGGCACGAAAACCTGGACGCGATCTCGCTGCTGCGGAAGACGAACGAGGTGCTGCATGAGCGCGTGCCGGGCGTTCTGACGATTGCGGAGGAGAGCAGCATCTGGCCGATGGTGTCGCGTCCGACGTACACGGGCGGGCTGGGGTTCGATTACAAGTGGAATATGGGGTGGATGCACGACACGCTGAATTTCTTTGAGATGGACCCACTGTTCCGGCGCTACAATCATCACCTGATCACGTACAGCCTGAGCTACGCCTTCAGCGAGAATTTCATTCTTCCCCTGAGTCATGACGAGGTTGTACATCTGAAGGGGTCGATGCTTGAAAAGATGCCAGGGGACCGCTGGCAGAAGTTCGCGCATCTGCGGCTGCTGTACGGCTTTATGAACGCCCATCCGGGCAAGAAACTGCTTTTCATGGGGGGAGAGTTCGGACAGTGGCGTGAGTGGACTGAGATCTTCAGTCTTGACTGGCATTTGCTGGAGCTTGAGGATCATCGTAGTTTGCAGCGTTTTGTTCAGGACAGCAATCGCCTCTATTGCCATGAAACGGCATTGCATCAATCGGACGCCAGCCTGGGTGGATTTCAGTGGATTGATTACCAGGACGTGGACCATTCGATCACCAGTTTCGTGCGCCGCGATGCGGAGGGCAGCAGCTGGATTGTGGTGGTCTGCAACTTTACGCCGGTGCCGCGGCACGGGTACCGCGTCGGTCTGCCCGGTCCGGGGCGCTACCACCAGGTCCTGAACAGCGATTGGGAGATCTACGGCGGCAGCGGTGTCGACAACCCGATTCCGCTTGAGGCCGAGGAGGTGACGTGGCAGAGCGCTTCCTGGTCTGCGTTGATGGAGTTGCCGCCGCTGGGCGTGCTCTACTGGAAGCTGGAGGCAGACTGAAGCAGCTGTGCGCTGAGCTTGGGGAGCAATTTGAGCAATCGGGAAGGATGGCAGGGCGGAGAGTCACCGATGTTAGGCGGGATAACCGGCCTGACCGCGCGGACGGTCTTCGGTGCTGCAACCGCGCCGCCGGGGCAGGCATTTTCTCTCGATTTCCGGGACGGGGAAATAGGCGGCTGGGGGGGTGAAGGCGCGGGATTGGCAGGACCGATCCTGGACGGGAGCGGATGCACGCTGCTTCCGGGCTTTATCGACGTTCACATTCACGGCAGCGGCGGGGCGGACGTGATGGACGCGACGTGGGAGGGCCTGGAGACGATGAGCCGTTTCCTGGTCCGGCACGGCGTGACCGGCTTCTACGCAACGACGGTTACGGCGTCTCACGGGGCTACGCTGGCGGCGGTGGAAAACGCGGCCCGGTACGTTGAGCATTCGCGGGCGGGAAACGGCGAAGAGAGGGTTGCCGGGGCGCGGGTGTTGGGTGTTCATCTGGAGGGGCCGTTTCTCAGCGAGGCGTTTCCGGGGGCGCAGAACCCGGCGCACATCCGTCCTCCTTCGGCGGCGGAGTTTGAGGCGCTTCTGGGCGCGGGTCCGGTGCGCATGATCACACTGGCTCCGGAAGTGGCGGGGGCCGACGTCTTGATCGAGATGGCTGCGGCGGCGGGTGTGCGGGTGGTGCTGGGGCACACGGCGGCGACATACGAGGAGGCTTCTGCGGCGGTTGACGCAGGCGTCTCGCAGGCCACGCACACGTACAATGCGATGACCGGGCTGCACCACCGGCGGCCGGGCGCGCTGGGCGCGACGTTGAGCGACGACAGAATCTACGCGCAGCTCATCGCGGATGGTATCCACGTCCATCCGGCGGCTATGCGAATTCTAGGGCGCTGCAAAGGGCCGACGCGGACGCTGCTGATCAGCGATGCGATTGGGGCTGCGGGTATGCCGGAAGGGCGGTACGAGATGGGCCGTCTGCCGGTTTTCGTGCAGGACGGCGCGTGCAGGCTGGAGGACGGGACGCTGGCCGGTTCGGTGCTGACACTGGATACGGCGTTGAGGAATTTCATGTCGGCCACGGGGTGGCCACTGGTGCAGGCGTGGCCGGCGACGAGTCTTTCGCAGGCGCAGGCGATGGGGATTGACAGGGAGGTGGGCCGGATCCGACGCGGGGCGCGTGCGGACCTGGTCCTGCTGGACTCTGAGGTGCAGGTAGCGGCTACGGTGGTTGGAGGGCGACTGGCCTACTTGCGGGACAGCTGGCGGCTTCA
Organism: Caldilineaceae bacterium; assembly: GCA_028819675.1. Next base: position 5,621 of record JAPPKT010000569.1, read on the forward strand.
GGGTTGAGAGGCGGCAGGCTTCATGAGCCCACCCGGGCTATCACGGCGCCAGCGGCACCGGCGGCCAGAAGCGCTTCCTGTACGGTCTCCACTTTTTGATACTCCACGACAGCTATCAGATTGCCGCCGCGGCCGGCGCCGCTGAGCTTTGCGCCGGCAGCGCCGGTCTCTTCGGCGACTTCGATCAGCCGTTCGAGCTCCGGTGCGCTGACGTCCAACCGGCGCAGAAGCCGCTGGTTTGCGCGCATCAGCGGGCCCAGCGCGTCCACGTTTCCGGAGACGATGGCCCGGCGGGCGGCTGCGGCTATTTCTCCGATGCCGTCGAAGATCTCCTCGTAAACCAACCTGTCACTTTCCCAGGCGCGGCGCACGTCTGAGACGACTGCGGCTGTGGAACTGGCGATCCCGGTATCGGCGATGACGAGGTGGAAGGGGCGGGCGATATCAAATCGCCGCGGCGGTTGACCGCGCACGAACCAGACGGGCTGCCGGTAGACGACGACTGTGTTGTCTATGCCGCTGGGGTTGGCGTGATGCAGTTTTTCGACGGCGTAGACGGTGCGGTTGACGGTTTCGAGGTCGGGTTGGGCGCGGTCGTGAAAGTCGCAGTGGGCGAAGACGGCTTTCACGAGGGCGGCGCTCACGGCCGCGCCGCTGCCCATGCCGCCGGCTATGGGGATGTCGCTACGGACGGTGAATTGCCAGTCGGGTTCTGCCTCGAGGCCAGCTTCTTGGAGCGCAAGGCGCACGGCGAGCGCAAGGGGGTCCTGGGGCTGACCCGAAAGGGATACGTGAGCGCGAATGTCGGGGGCAGCGATTGTGCAGCCGGTCCCGGCGGGGGCATCGGTGAGGGTGACGGTTGCCATTACTTTGGCCACGGGTACGGCGATGGCTGCTCTACCGTAGACAACGGCGTGTTCTCCGAAGAGTATGACTTTGCCCGGGGCGGTTGCCGTGGTGGTTGTCATGGGGTCAGGGGGCGGGAGGTACCTGCGACTACTCCGCTTGGGACAGTTCTTTGCGGATAGCGTCGGGAACATCGGTGATGATGGCGTCTACGCCCAGGGCGGCGAGACGAAGGGCCTCGGCGCCGCTGTTGACGGTCCAGGCGTTGACCAGCTGGCCGCGGCTGCGTGCCTTTGCGATAAGCTGGGCGTCGATTGAGGTGAAGTAAGGGTGGAGGGCCTCCGGTGCGAGGCCGCGGCTGAGCCAGGGGCGGCAGAAGTAGAGAAGGAGATCCTTGAGTGGCAGGCTGCGGACTTTACGCAAGAGGCTACTCTTCCCATCGGGCGGGTGAGGCGGCCTGTCAAAGTAGAGGAGGCCGAGCGGGATAGATGGATCGAGTTGCCGCATCTTGCGGAGGGCGATGGGATTGAAGCTGGAGACGATTACCCGGTCGTAGAGCCCGCGCCGCTGAATCAAGCGGGCCAGCGGCTCGGGTTCGCGGCCTCCGTCCCAGTCCATGTTCTTGATTTCAACGTTGACAACACAGCTGTCGCCTACGAGGTCGAAGACCTGGTCCAAGGTGGGAATCGGCGTGCCGGAGAATGCGCTGTCAAAGCGGACGCCGGCGTCAAAGCCGGCGAGTTGGGCCAGTGTATGGGTACGGAGAGGGCCGGCGCCGGTGGTCGTGCGTTCCAGGTGGTAGTCGTGCAGGACGACCAGCTGGCCGTCGGCGGTGGCCTGGGTATCGAGCTCGATGCCGTCGGCGCCCATTTCGAGGGCTTTTTCAAATGCGGGGAGTGTATTCTCCGGTGCGACGGTGCTGGCGCCGCGGTGGGCGAAGATGTGTGGTTTCCTGGTCACGATTCTCCTGGCGTGGGGCCGTACTTGGCGGCGGACGGTGCGGGACTCAGGAGAGCGGCAGTGGGATACCAGTTGGTATGGTCGCTGATCGTCGGGGGCACTCCCGAATTGCCAGAAGGGTTGCAGGCCGAGGTCACCCCTGCAGAATGAACATCCATTCTTCCAGCCCGTCTTCGTTGGGTTCGTGTTCGACATGGCAGATGCGAAAGTTGTGACGTTCGATGATCGTAAGGATATCGATCAGGGAACGGCGTTCGGCTTTGGCGGGGTGGTATTCGAGTTCGCCGATGGAAACTTTGACGTCCTCTTTGATGAGGCTGTCGCCGAGTACTTCGATGCGCCATGTCTTGCCCGTGGATGATTGGCGGGCTTTGGTTTGAAGAATGATGGTGTGCATGGTTCCTCTTATTGTACAGTTGACCCGGCTTGTGCGGCCTGGTCTCCGGATGGCTACTTGGTGAGATGGTTTGGAGTCGGACCGAGGGACAAGGGCAAGGCATCCCTAAGCGGCAAGTCTACCGAATTTAGCCGGTTTCAGCGAATTCCCTGACGGCGCTTGACCGCTGATATCACTTTGTCGGCGGCGCGCGGGTTGCCTTCGACCGCGCCGAAGGGATCGCTGATGCCGGCAGGGCTGCGGCTGAGTACTCTCAGGGTAGAGAGAATGCAGTGGGGCAGGGCATTCAGATCGTACCCGCCCTCGAGGGTGCAGATCAGCCGGCCTCCGCATAGCGACTCGGCAAGGGCGAGGAGATCTTGCACCAATGCTGCGTATCCACCGACGCTCAGGCGATGGGCGCTGAGCGGGTCCATCCAGTGGCCGTCGAAACCGGCGGACAGGAAGATTGCGTCCGGTCGGAAGTCGCGGGCGAGGGGGTGGACGAGCTGGCGGAGGGCTGCGAGGTAGCCGTCATCACCGACGCCGGCAGGGAAGGGTATGTTGACATTGAAGCGTTCGCCGAGGCCTTGTCCGACTTCGTCGATGCTGCCGCTGAAGGGGTAGTGCGGATACTGGTGGATGCTGATGAAGAGGACGGAGGGATCGTCGTAGAACATTTCCTCGGTGCCGTTGCCGTGATGCACGTCGAAGTCGACGATGAGGAGACGTTCTGCGCCGTGGCTTTTCTGCGCATGGCGGGCAGCGACGGCTATATTTCCGAAGAGGCAGAAGCCCTTGGCGTTGCTGGGGCGGGCGTGGTGGCCGGGCGGCCGGACCATGGCAAAGCCGTTTTCGGCGGCGCCGCTCATCACTGCGTCGGTCAGTTGGAGGAGGCCGCCCACAGCCCGCAGGGATGCTTCCCAGCTGTCACGGAGGACGTAGGTATCCGGGTCGAGCCAGAGTGCCTTTTGGTCCCAGCTCTGGAGCCTGATACTTCCGCTAGCGGGCCCTTCGATGCCGCGGCAGATTTGCTGCAATTGTTCGACGTAGGCGGCGTCGTGGACGGCCAGGATTGGGTCGAGAGGGGCCGGAGCATTGGTCAGGTTCGTCAGGGAGTCGAGGATGCCGTCGGCTTCCAATAGCGCCCACGTGCTCAGCATGCGTTCCCGGCACTCGGGATGGCCGGGGAAGCTGTGGTTGCGTTCGAAGGGGTCGTAGACAAATGCGGTGGTCATATGGATTGACTGTGCCGGTTTAGGAAAACTGTCGAATCCTGATGCACTCTCGCCTCCCCTCAGTTTCCCCAAGCAGAGGTCAGATCGAAATGCCTGTCTGACTACGTTTCGGAATGGAAAGTGGGAATAAACAGATCGGTTCCCAGCCGGAAACGCAGGTCAAAGCTGTGTTCATCGGAGCCGAACGGCTGGACCTGATTCTGAATGGTGACCGGGCCGTCGAAGCCGACAGGGCGGGTTGTGTGCAGGGTATCGCCGTCCCAGAGCAGACTGACCGTGTCCTCTTCTCCCTGCGCCCGGTAAGGGAGTTGGATGAGTGCCCACCAGTCCCATTGGGAAGGCCACCGCCGGTGTATTGTCATCTCGCCGTTTGCTGTGGTGATGCCGAGCAGATTCCAGATTGACGCGGCGTTGGGGGCGGGGTGGCCGGATGGTGAGGCACTGTCGCAGTTGGCGAGCCGCGTTGCCGCGCCGGCCCATCTGGCGGCGTCTTCGGTCTGATTGAGTTGAAGGGCCAGGGAGGAGGCAGCGGCCAGGGCGCGGCGGGCTGCTTCGGTGGCGGCTGGGGACGAGGCTATAGCACAATAGGCCGCCAGTTCATTGGCCGCGGTGGTGAGGGCTTGCTGGTGCGTCGACAGCCATTCGTGGTCAGGGAGGCGCTGCAGGTGGGTGTGCAGAGTACACAGGTAGGCAGCGGCAGCGAAAGGAATGTCTTCATCGGGCACGGCGACGGGACCGCGCGGGAGGACGGGGAGGCGGCGGGGAAGTGCCCCGCGGGTACGTTCGGCGACGCGGCGCAGGGTATCGAGCATGTTGCGGCTGTGTGCCGGGGCGAAAGTGTCGAACAGGTCGATGAGTCCTGGGACGGATTCGATGGCGCGGTCGGCGGGTGCAAAGCCGGAGCGGAAACGGGCCAGTTTCTGCACGGCGCCGATTTTGGCCTGTTGCACGGCGTGATTGGTTGCGGCGTCAGGGGACCAGAGCCGTCCGCGGTGCGTGATATCGTGCCAGCTGCCGCGGCTGCGCTTGAAGGCGCGTGAGATGTCGCGCTGGACGAGGAAGCCGTTCCAGGCTACCTGCTCGCCTACGTCGCTGAGGGCGAGGATCAGTGGGAGGTCGACCTGGCCGGCGACGAGGACGTGGTACACGAGGTGGGCCTGGGAGGCGCTGGGAAAGTCAACCAGGTCGGGGCGCCCTTCGGCGGCGCCGAAGACGCGTGTGCTCTCGGCGTTGCGCTGGCCGTGGGCCCCCCTGGCTTCGCCGGGGTCCTTCTGCACGACCAGGAGCCCGTCGACCATGCGCTGGTCCAGGGGTTCGCCCCAGTCGATTTCGACGCGAATCTGGATCAGGCGGTCGCCCTCGGCCTGGGCTTCCATCATCCAGAGAAGCGACCGGTCGTAGTAGCTGTCGAGGGGCGCGAAGATGCGTTTGCTGACGATTACGCCTTCGACGCCGTAGATGGTTTCCTGGTAGCCGGGGTAGAGCTGGACGGCGAGTGGAAGGACATCGTCCAGCTGCTCGCTGCTGATGCCGCTGCTGGTGTAGATGGGCGCGTCGATGCGGATGCGGATAGAACGGGCGTAGGCGCGCCTGTGCCAGTGCCAGCGGAGGTCGTAGAGATCGCTGTCCCTGTCGGCGACAAAGTAGAGCTCGCCGTTGGTGTGGGGAAATCTGACCTCGCCGTCGATGTCGTCGTACTCTTCAAGTTGGGGCTGGTCGAGCGCGGGATCTGTCATCCGGTCCTTATCTTCCTTGCCTTGGTTAGTCTGATAAAAAATCGGTTGCAATTTCTATGGTGGCAGGGCGCGGATGTGGGGCTCTCTGCAGGTCAGCCGGCGGGCGAACCGCCATCAGCGCTGACACCGGCCATGAGGAGACCGATTTTCTCGCGTGTTGCCTGGCTGCGCGGCAGTATGGCGCTGATTTGGCCGTGGAACATGACGGCGATGCGGTCGGAAAGGGCCATAATTTCGTCCAACTCGTAGCTCACCAGGAGGACGGCGACGCCCTCGTCCCGCTTAGCGACGATCTGGCTGTGTATGAATTCGATTGAGCCGACGTCGATGCCGCGCGTCGGTTGCGCGGCGACGAGAAGGCGTATGGGGCGTCCGAACTCGCGGGCGACGACCATTTTCTGCTGGTTGCCGCCGGAAAGACTGGCGCCGGAGGTCCTGACTGAGGGCGTGCGGACATCGAACTGCGCCACCAGTTCATCGGCGTGCTGGGCGATGGCCTGTTCATTCATGGTGAGGCCGGAGGAGAAGGGTCTCTTGTAGTAGGAGCTGAGCACCAGATTGTCGGCAACCGAGTAGGCGTCGACCATACCATACATGTGGCGGTCTTCCGGCACGTGGCAGATGGCGCCTTCTTCGGTGATGCGGCGAGGGGAGGCATTGGTCATGTCGACATTGTTGATGCGTACTGATCCGGCGGTGGCGGGACGCAGGCCGGTGACGACTTCAACCAGTTCGGTCTGGCCGTTGCCCTGTACGCCGGCGACGCCGACGATCTCGCCGGCGCGCACGTCCAGCGATACGCCGCGCAGGGCGGGCTCGCCGAGGTCGGTGAATGCTTCGATTTCCTGAATCTGCAACAGAAGTTCACCTGCGCTGGCCGCCTCTTTTTCGACTTCCAGTGTCACTTTGCGTCCTACCATCAGGGCGGCGAGATCCTCCTGCGAGACGGTGGCCGGGTCGGCTTCGCCCACCATTTCGCCGCGGCGAAGGACGGCGATGCGGTCGGCGATACGCAGCACTTCCTTGAGCTTATGGGTGATGAAGATAATCGATTTGCCCTGGCTGCGCAGCAGCTCCATGACTTTGAAAAGGCCCTCTATTTCCTGGGGCGTAAGAACCGATGTTGGCTCATCGAGGATCAGAATGTCGGCGTTTCGGTAGAGCGCCTTCAGGATTTCGACGCGCTGCTGAACGCCTACGGGCAGGTCTTCGATGACGGCATTGGGGTCCACAGGCATGTTGTAACGTTCTGACAGCTCGTTAATCTGCGCGGAGACGCTTTCGCGATCCAGTAGGCCGCGGTCGACGCTTTCGCTGCCGAGCATGATGTTGTCGATGACGGTCATGACCGGCACGAGCTGGAAGTGCTGATGGACCATGCCGATGCCCAAGTCGATGGCATCGCGGGGAGAGTGCAATTCGACGGGGCGGCCATCGACTCGGATCTGGCCCTCGGTAGGCTGGTAGAGCCCGTAAATGATGTTCATGAGAGTCGATTTGCCGGCGCCGTTTTCGCCAAGCAGTGCAAGGATTTCACCCTCATGCAGTGCCAGGTCTATGTCTTTGTTGGCGACGACCCCAGGAAAGAGCTTGGTAATACCGTTGACTGCGAGTTTTGGGGGGCCGGCATTCGCTTGCTGGGCCTGAGTCGATTGGGCCGCGGTCATGAGCTACCCTCCGTCTCGTAGACTTTGCCTTCGGCGGCAGGGGGCCGCACACGGCCGACGAGGCCGGAGACGGCGACGATGGTAACGACGTAGGGCAGCATGGAGATGAACTGACGGGGGACCTGGGTGACACCGGCGAGCAGCAGTTCGTTCTGGAGGGCCTGGGTGTAGCCGAAGAGGGTTGCTGCGCCGAGGGCGCCGATGGGGTTCCAGTTGCCGAAGATCATAGCGGCAAGGGAGATGAAGCCGCGGCCTGCGGTCATGCCCTCCTGGAACTGGCCGACTGCCTCGAGGACGAGGAAGGCTCCGGCGAGGCCGGCCAACATGCCTCCCAAGGAGGTGTTAACGTAACGGTAGCGGTTGACGTTGATGCCGACGGTGTCGGCGGCGCGGGGGTGTTCACCGACGGCGCGCGTGCGCAATCCCCAGCGGGTATAGAAGAGACCGACATGCACGACGACGACCATGATGAGAGCAAGATAGGTGATGGGGGGATTGTCGAAGAGTACCGGTCCGAGCACTGGAATCTGGGCCAGTCCGGGAATTGGGATGGAGGAGAACTTGCCTTCGGCGATGGCGTCGCGGTTGTAGAGATAAGAGGAGGTGCCGAGGGCGAGGATGATGATGACTGTGCCTGAGATGATCTGGTCCATGCGAAACCGGATGGAGAAGAGGGCGTGGACGGCTCCCATGAGGCCGCCGACGGCCATGGCGACGGCGACGCTGAAGACGAGGCTGACGGCCAAGGGCCAGTGGTTGGTGCTGGTCTTGGCGACGAAGCCGGCGAAGGCGCCGGCGAGCATCATGCCCTCGATGCCGATGTTGATGATGCCGGACCTTTCGCAAAGGATTCCGCTGAGGGCCCCGAGAACGAGAGGCACTGTGGCGCGCAGGGTGAAGTTGAGGGCGCTGATGCCGAAGAGCACGCGCAGCCAGGTCTGCTCTTTGAGCGGGGTGAGATTCACCAGGATAGCCATGACGACGAGTGCGAGCGCCACGATCATGGTGTTGCCGTAGCGTCTGCGCAGGCGATGGAGTGCCGAAACGGGTGCGTTCCTGCTCACGTGCCACCCCAGCTTGTGCTGACTGCGGAACCGGCGTCCTGATCGGTCTGCTGACGCAGTCGGAAGATCATGCGTATGATGAAAGGTGCGGCGACGAAGGCGAGTACGAGCGCCTGAATGATCTGGATGATGTCGGCGGGGACCCCTGACACGAACTGCATTGTGGCCGCGCCGCCGTCGAGTGCGCCGAACATGAAGGCGGCCAGGAGGACGCCGATGGGATGGGTCTGGCCGAGCAGCGCGACGGTAATGCCGTCGAAGCCGACGGCGCCGCCGAATTCGGGGGCGAACTTGTGGTTGAGGCCGAGGGTTTCGATTGCGCCAGCAAGGCCGGCGAGTCCACCGGCAAGGGCCATCGTGAGGATGATGGTGAAGTTGACGCGAATGCCGGCGTAGCGGGCGGCGCGCATGTTGTGGCCGACGGTGCGCATTTCGAAGCCGAGGGGGGTTTTGAAGATCAGCCACCAGACGAGTATTGCGGCGGCCAAGGCGAGAAAGATTCCGTAGTGGACGCGGTAGGGAGGGCCGAAGAGCCATGGAATCTGAGCCGAGAGCAGTACGTCGGGCGTTTCGGGGATGGCGCCGGCGGTGCGATCCCAAAGGGGGCCAGGGGTCTGGCCCTGTGTGCCGCCGGCGTAGACGGTCCAGCCGCCGAAGAGGGAGGCGACGTAGTTGAGCATGATGGTGACGATAACTTCGTGGGCCCCGGTGTAGACTTTGAGGATGCCTGGGATGGCGCCCCAGAGCAGGCCGCCGACGATGCCGGCGATGAGAGCGAGGGGCAGGTGGACGAAGATGGGCAGGCCTTCGAAGTTGATGCCGACGGCGACGGCGAAGACGGAGCCCATCACGAACTGGCCGGATGCGCCGATGTTGAACAGGCTGACCTTAAAGGCAAGAGCAACGGAGAGTCCCGTCAGGACGAATGGGACGGTCTTGCGAATGGTCCGCGCCCAACCTTTGCCGTCGCCGAATGCGCCCTGGAACAGGCCGCTGTACGCGGCCATGGGGTCGTCACCGGAGAGTAGCATGACAATGGCACCTGCGAGCAGGGCAGACAGGAGGGCGAGCGAAGGGATGAGGAGCGCGCGCAGGATTCTACTTATGCCTGTTGTGGAGGTGGCGGTCGCCAAGACGGGCCTCCGTCTGAAGGCGTACTATGCGGCGAGGGAATACCGAATTCTTTCAGACTGACTGCGGCGGGATTGCAGGTACGGGGAGGGAAGTTGTCCCGCCGCGGACGGTTCCAGATGTGAAGCGGGAGGCCCCGCTGCAGAGGCATCCCGCTTCAGTTGGATCCTCGCCGGTTTCGCCGCGGGTGCGCTTGACGAGGACCCAGATTACCGGTTTACGAGCCGGTGGAATCAGTTGCCGTATCCGGTGTCGATTGAGCCATCGATCAGGCCGGCTTTGGTCGCTTCGAGCAGATCCTTCAACTCCTGCGGGATCATGTCGTCAAAGTCGTGGAAGGGAGCCAGGTCGGCGTCACCGAAGTAGTTCCCGCCGGGAAACTCGCCCTGGCTGGCCAAGGTGACCAGTTCGACGACACCCGGGGTGATCAACTTCATGGCGCTGGAGACGAGGCAAGGCTGGGCGGCGGGCACGGTATTCCACTGGTCGGTGTCGACGCCGATGCAGAAGACGGTCTCTCCGGCACCATCAGCGGTGGCGATCTCCTGCAATGCGCCGTTGCCGGTGATGCCGCCGGCGCCGAAGATCACATCGGCGCCCTGGTCCAAAGCCTGTTTGGCGGTGGCGGCGCCCCATTCGGGATCGACAAAGGCCTGAGAGATTTCACCGGGATGGTAGGTGGAGATGACGTTGATGTCGGGGTTTACCGACTGGGCACCGGCGACGTAGCCTTCGTTAAAGGCAACGACGGGCGGAACGAGGTCGGTGCCGAGGACGGCGGCGATGGTACCGGTTTGGGACAGGCTGCCGGCGAGGACGCCGGCCAGGTAACCGGAGTGGTCCTCGTTGAAGATGAGGCCAGCCAGATTGGGCATGACCTCACCCTGGAACTGGTCAACACCGATGAAGAACACATCGGGATTTTCCTGGGCTGCGGTGGTGGTGGCGTCGCCCAGTGCAAACCCGACGCTGACGATGACATTGTAGTCGGCGTCGATAAACTGCTGCATATTGTCGGCGTAGTCTTTTGCGTCCTGCGTTTCGATGTACTTGATGTCATCTTCGGCCAAGCCAAGGGCTTCGGCGGCTGCGACTACGCCTTCCCAAGCGGACTGGTTGAAGCTGCGGTCGTTGACGCGGCCGACGTCGGTGACGAGACCGACTTTGAAGTCACCGGCCATACCATCGGCCGAATCGCCAGAGCCCGAATCGGTTGCCGGCATCGCAGCCGGCGCCGGGCAGGCAGCGAGCAGAAGCGCAAACGCTGTCAATATAACGATAAGGTTAAGTGTGCGGGGTGCTTTCATTCGGATTCTCCTTTGATGACGTGAGAAACAATCTCACCAAAGTGCCCGGGCTGACAGGACGTTAACTGCCATGTACGGCAGGTCAACCCGTTTGTCTATTCAAAATATCATGCTCTATATCTCGGAGGCACCGACACGGGAGGTTTACTACAGCGGTGCGACGTCAAGCAACTTTGGCACATTATATGCTGATCATAGAGGGTTAGCAAGGAATAGGAAACAGGGCGTGCATCCCAAATTTGGGGTGGGAACAGTCTGGCGGTGAATCAGTGCCAGCGGTGGCCGGCGTTGTTTACCGTCTTTGGGCGAGACGCAGTGCGGGGGCCAGGCCTGGCCGTACGGCGGAGTCCGTCGGTAGGGGCGGGTGCGAGGGCAGGCCCATGGCCGGCACCTGCGGGGATCTGACGGGACTGGCGGGACGGGGTCTGGCTGGACACTTTCAATTAGGCACCTGTCACCAATGTCGACACCAGGTCGATGAGGCGTGTTGTAGGAGAGGGGGCGTTGGGGGGGGGGGG
>JAPPKT010000573.1 GCA_028819675.1 Caldilineaceae bacterium
CACGCGGCATGCTGACCTTCAAACGTACGCTGGCCGAATTCCGCCACGGCGGCGGTCTGCGGCAATACCAGATTCACTGGTTCCTGTCGCTCGGCACCATGACCATGCTGCCCGTTCTGTTTATCTATCTCGTCCTTCAACGCCACTTCGTAAGCGGCGTTGTAACTTCCGGCCTAAAGGGGTAATCTGTATATAGCATCGTGTCTTGACGATGGGCCATGTGCGCCCTGATGGCGAAAAAAAAAGGGCGTTCCACAATCATGCTGCGGTTCCTGCTGCTATTCGCTTCAGCCCTTCTCCTGTTTGTCGCTTCGTGCGACGGACCGGCCGCTGAAGAGGCCGCGCCTTCTGAAGCTGAACAGTCACATGTCGAAGAACAGCCCTCGGCGGAGGACGCCTCTCCTGAAACTGCTGCGCCAGTGCAGGCCGTCGTAAACGCAACCGCGACAGCCCTCCCAACGTTTACGCCGTTACCGTCTCCCACCCAAACGGATACGCCTCTGCCGACACCTTCGCCGACTGCGACGCCAGTCGCGACCTCAACTCCGACTCCAACCGCAGGCCTGACAGTAACAGCTGTGCCGCCTGAGCCGACAGTCACGCCGACGGCAACGGCCACCGCCACTTCCACAGATTCTCCGCCCCTGCCTACCCCGACGCCGACCTCTTCGCCGACGGCAACGCCCACCAGTACGCCGGTACCGGCGACCGTTTTCGTGCGCAGCCATTCCACCTACCCGTCAGGCTCCGGGCTGGCGCTGATCGGCGAAGTGGTGAATGGCGGGGCCTACGAGGTGTTTGGCGTCCGCGTGCATGCCGAATTCTTCAGCAGCAGCGGTGAACTGATCGCCGACTCCGAAGCCATGGCGGTCTTTGGTAAGCTGGACGTTGAGCGGCCGGCCCCCTTCCTCATGCTTGTAGACGTAGACCCGTCCGCCGTCCAGAGCTATGGGTTAAGCGTTTCTTACGATGACTTCAGCATCATCGAGTTTCGTGACGTGGAAGTGTCGGCGGTTACCGTTGTCGAGCGGGATGGACGCACTGCAATCGTCGGCAGGCTTCACAACCGGCACGAGACGGCTCTGACCTCGGTCGTGGTGGCCGCTACATTCTTCGACGACACGGGAGAAGTTGTGGACGTGGTGGAACTTTCCATGTTCGGAGAGACGATCACACCCGGTGCGGAACTCCCCTTTGAAATTCCCCTGCAGGATGTAGGGCGGGCGTTCACAAACCTGCGCGTGCAGGCCCAAGGGCAACTGAGCCTGTTCTGAACCCGTCCGGGCGCTCCGCCCCATGCGCCCCGATAATCAAGCGGAACGCGCAGCGCCCCTCCACCAGCATACTCGCAGCGGGGAGGGGCGCCGTGCCTCTATTTCAATTGTTCTGCACTATCCGTCGGCCGGAGTCAGGGCAGAAACGAGCACGCTCACCCTGTTGTCCAGCTCAGAGCTTTCCGATATCACGTTAGCCGGATCGACGACGACCTGCAGCGTCCGCGTTCCCAGGCCTTCAGCCGCCCGGAAAACCGTGCGCACCGTGACTTCCTCACCCGCAGCCAGATACTCAACTGTCTGCGGCGAGCCGAGCGGGTTCAGATCGTTGGACTCATCCAGCACCTGGATGCTGAAGCCGCCCACATCTTTGCTGCCCTCATTGCGCACCTTTGTGGCGACAACCACCAGGTCCCCTTCACCGGCCCGAGCCACTTCCACCTCGACTTCCTGGGCGTTCAGAGCAAGATTGGCGCCTTCTTCTCTGCTTTCCACATCGGTAGATGACGCCAGACTGTCCGATCCCGCCCCCTGACTATTCCCCTGCGCTGACGTGCTGAAGCGGAGCGTGCGCTCGGCGGAATTGTCGTCTTCGTCCGTCTCACTGATTTCGTTGTCGGGGTCGGCGGTCACTCGAATGACCCGAGGTCCATCCAGGTCGCTCGTATCGAAGGAGATCACCGCCAGCTCGCGTGCACCGGGCTGAATTGGCTCCGCTATCCTGAACTCGCCAATTTCGACTATTACCTCTTCCTCTTCTCCTTCATCCGTAACGTCCTCAAACCGGACGACAACGTCTTCAGCTACCGTTTCGCCCTGGTTGCGAATTACCGCTGTAATCGTTACCGGCGCGCCCGGACGGGGTACGGCCGGGAAGAAGCGAATGTTCGAAGACAGGACCGTCAGATTGGGCGCATCGGAGGACGCTTCCGACGTTGTGCGCACCCGCAGGACCAGTTCAACCCTGTTGTTTTCCTCGTCCAGTTCGTTCACTGCGTCTTCCGAGTCAGCGACCACGCGGATCTTGCGTTCCCCGGCTTTGCCCGCGGTATCGTAGGTTACCGATACCGTGGTGCTGTCATTGGCGCCAAGCTGGGCGATCCGCTGCGGACCGCCGATGGGCCTGGGCACCCGTTCCGTCACATCCAGGAAGCGAACGACGAAGCCGCGAGCGTTGGCGTTGCCGTCGTTGGCGACCGTCGCGGAGATGGTCGTATCCGTACCTTCGACCGGGTCTTCGGGATCGAATTCAACATCCTCTTCGCTTACGACGATGTCGGCCAGCTGCGGCGGCGAGATGAAGAGCCCGCGCGTCGCCTGGTTGTCCCGCTCATTCATCTCGGCGATGACGTTGTTGGGATCGACGACCACCCGAATCTGGCGGCTGCCAGTCTCACCGGTGTCGGTGAAGGCGACCTCTACGGTGCCGCCGCCGCCGGCAGGAACGGCATCCAGCAGCTGTTCAGTGCCTATGGGCACCGACCCGCCGCCGGTCACGTCCAGGATCTGAACGATCACGTCATGTGCGGTCTCGGTGCCGTTGTTCAGCACGGTTGCCGAGACGGTCACCACGTCGTGAAGCTCAGGAGACTGCGGGGCGAACTTGATGTTCCCCGACAGCATAGCCAGGTTCGGCGCCATCGCAGCCTGGACCGGTAGGGTAACTACCGTCTGATTGTCCTCTTTGCTGCTCTCGCGGATGAAGTTGTTCGGATCGACAACGACTCGGATGCGGCGGTCGCCCGGCCTGTCGAGCGTGTCATATATGATGGGAACCGTGGCGCTGGAGCCTGCCGCCAGGTAGCCCACGACGTGGGGCTGGCCGATCGGCACTGTGCCTGCCTCGGTAACGTCCAGGAACTGAACCACCACATCGGTGGCATCCTCGGCCCCGTCATTGAGGACGATCGCCCGTATCAGAACCCGGTCGCCTTCGGTCGGGGCGGCAGGATTGAAGCCCACATTGCGGGGCTGGACGATCAGGTTCGGGGCAGCCCGTTCCAGCACTTCCACCGTCTTGGTTGCGGAATTGTCACTCTCGGCGCTCTCCTCGATGAAGTTTCCTGGGTCGGCCGTCACCGTGATTCGACGCTGACCTTCTCTTTCGGTCGTGTCGTAGACGACGCCAACGGCGGCGCTGCCACCAGAGGGGATCAACGAGATGGTCTGCGCCGCGCCTACCGGCACGCCGGGCCGCTCCGTCGCATCCATGAACTGCACGTCCACATCGCGTGCCGCGGCGCTGCCGTGGTTGACGACTATGGCGGTGAGGATAATCCTCTGCCCCTCGCGCGGCGATTTCGGCGTGACCGCGACGTTGCTGCTCTTGACAGTCAGATTCGGCAGCGGCTGCGCCGACATTCTCAAGGAGGCGGACGCCCTGTTGTCGGTCTCCTTCGTTTCTGCAATGTAGTTATTGGGATCGACGATCACCTGAATTCTTGGATCATCCTTGCCGGCTGTGTCAAAGACGACCTGGGCAACGCCGCTGCTACCGGCGGGAATCCTGTCGATCACCTGCGGTTCGCTGATCGGCACGCCGCGCCCGCTGCCTTCCACAAACTGCACGATCACTTCACTGGCGTCGCCGCCGCCTTCATTCAGGACCGTGGCGCTGATCGTAACCTGATCGCTATCCACCGGTCTGCTGGGATGGAAGCCGACGTTGCCTGTTTCAATCACCAGGTTGGGGATCGCAGGCGGGTTGATCGAGATCGCGGCCTCGGCCTGATTGTCCGTCTCGTCAGACTCGGAGATCAGATTTCTGCGGTCGGCCACCACCCGGATCTTGCGCTCTCCCGACATGCCGCGGCTGTTGAGGACCGATTCCGCGATTCCGCTGCTCCCTGCGGGGATCGAGTCGATCAGTTTTCCTGATCCGATCGGAACTGCCTCGTCCTCCGTCACATCCAGGAACTGGACGTCGACTTCACCAACGTCCTGTCCACCCTGGTTGAGGATGACTGCCTGCACTCGAATCTCATCTCCCGAGTTCGGGTTTGTCGGCGTGAAACTGATGTTGGCCGCCTGCACGGACAGATTGGGCGAAGTTCCTCGCGCGATGAGCAGTGTCTTGCTGGCGGTGTTGTCCGTCTCGTCGCTCTCCGTAATGATCGACAAGCTGTCTACACTTGCCCTGATGCGCCGCTCTCCTGAGCGACCGGCGGTATTGAATGTCACGCTTGCGATGGCGCTGTCGCCGGCAGCTATCGAGGCCAGCGTCTGAATGTCGCCGATCGGGCTCAGGCGGCCGCCCGTGACGTCAGTGAAGTGAACTTGCACGTTCTCGGCTGCGGCCGCGCCGCTGTTCACGACGGTCAGTGAGATGATGACTTCACTGCCGGCCGAAGTCGTCGGCGGATTGAATCCGATGTTATCTGAGAGCGCCACCAGGTTCGGCATCGGCGCGGACGCTACTTCGAGACTGCGCGTGCCCTTGTTGTCGATCTCATCGGTTTCGGCGATGAAGTTGCCCGGGTCGGCTACAACCCGCACCTTGTACGTGCCTGCCGCGTCGGGAATCGTGTACTTCACCGTCACGACGCCGCTGCCGCCGACTGGGATCCTGTCCAGTTCCTGGGCCTCTCCGATGGGAACCGGCCGTCCTGCGCTCACATCCTCAAACTGCACACCCACGTTCCTGGCAACAACGTCGCCGTCGTTGCGAACGACCGCCAGGATGGTCACCGTCTCGCCAACGCGCGGATTGGCCGGACTGAAACCGATATTCTCTGCCAGCACCACCAGGTTTGGCATCGGCTCGGGCTCGAGAGTCAGCAGACGAGTGGCCGTGTTGTCCTCTTCGCTCGATTCTCTGATGCGATTGTTGGCATCCACCAGCACCTGGATCTTGCGGTTGCCGATCGGTCTATCGACCGAGATCGACTCGGTGATGGTTACGGCCGCGGTACCGCTGCTGCCTACCCCGATAACCTCAATCGTCTGCTCGCTGCCCAGCAGGCGGGCTTCGCCGCTGGTAACATCGAAGAACTGAACGGATACATGCTCGGCCGGCGCCGACCCGTTGTTGCCGACTACGGCGCGTAAGGTTACCTCTTCGCCGCTTACCGGCTGAGCCGGGTATATGGCGATGTTGTTGCTGTGGATGAACAGATTGGGCGACGGAGCGCTGCCGACCGTCAACGAAGCGCTGCCTTCGTTGTCATCTTCACTTATCTCGCGGACAAAGTTGCCGGGATCGGCGACCACCTGAACTGTGCGAGCGCCTTGTCCGCCCGAGGCCTTGTATTGCGCAACCGCAACCGCCGATGCGCCCGGCTCTATGACCTCGATCGTCTGCTGCTCGCCTATCGGCCTCACACTGGAGCTGGTCACATCCACAAACTGCACGATCACGCCTTCAGCTCTCGAACTGCCTGTATTCAGGATCGTAGCGTAGATGGTCACCGGCGTGCCTGCAGCCACTTCGGTGGCGCTGAAGCCAATGTTTTCGTCGACTACAACCAGGTTGGGGGCCGGTCCGTGGGCCACACTCAGCGTAGCCGTGGCGCTGTTGTCCCCCTCGCTGGACTCTGCCACAAGGTTGTGTGGATCCACCTGCACCTGAATCTTCTGATCGCCGCTGCGGTTGGAGGTGTCAAAGCGGATCGACGCCACCCCGCTGCTGCCGGGGGCAATCGAAGGGATGACCTGAAGCGCAGCGATCGGCGCCGCAGGACTTCTGTTCGCGTCCAGGAACTGGACCTGCACATCCTGGACTTCAGAGTCGCCCTCGTTGCGAATCGTTGCATAGATGGTAACTTCATCGCCTTCCACCGGGTTGGACGGCGCGATGCCGATATTGCCGGAGGAGAGCTCCAGATTCGGTTCAGTGTCCGACTGCAGCGTTAAGGTCTTGCTCGCACTGTTGTCCGATTCGTCCAGCTCTGTGATGTAGTTGTCCGGATCGGCAGTGACGGAGATACTCGGATCACCCGAACTCGTGCTGGAGTCGTAAGTGACGCGCGCCACCGCACTGCTGCCCGCGGGGATGCTGTCGATCACCTGGTTCAAGGCGACGGGCGTCGTCCTGCCCTCTCTGAACTGGACGACCACGCTTTCGGCGTCGGCCGTCCCGTTGTTAATGATCGTAGCCAGGATCGTAACCTGCTCACCGGGCTGCGGCGATGCCGGGTCGAATCCGATGTTGCCTGAGTCAACGTACAGGTTGGGGGCAGGCGCTTCGGCGACGTCGAGAATGCGGACGGCCGTATTGTCCGCTTCGTTACGCTCGGCGACGAAGTTGTTGGGATCGATCACCATGCGGATGCTTCGTTCGCCGTCCTTCTCCTCGGTCTCGTACTGCACCTGGACCACACCGCTGCCGCCGACAGGGATTTCGGCAATCGTCTGAGGCAGGCCGATCGGGACTGCAGCGTCCTCTTCAGTGACATCAACGAACTGCACCGTAACTGCTCGGGCATCTGCGTTGCCGTTGTTGAGAACCGTCCCATGGATGGTTGTTACTTCGCCGGCGTGCGGCTCTGACGGGTTGAAGCCGATGTTGATCGACTGGGCAACCAGGTTGGGCAGGAGTTGCCTCTCGCCGGGCAACTGCAGTTTCGCCGTCAAGACCCGGACGTCGTCGACATACCAGCCTTCGTTATCGTTAAAGGAGTCGTCAATCGTGTCAAACCAGAATCGGATCTGTATCGAGCCGCTATCGCTGACTGCCTGGCTCAGGTCCACATCCCGCCTTGCCCAGTTCCCTTCTGTGCCGTGCGATTCGAAGACGGTCCGCCACGTCGTTCCGTCCGTGGATATCTGGACTCTTGTGCGGTCGAAGCGGGTGTTTCTCTGTAACTCGCTCCATTCGTAGAAGGTGAGCAGTGCGTCGTCGGCGCCGGCGATGTCGATCACGCCGGACGTGATCGTGCCCTCGTTCTCCTCGCCCGTATCGTAGTTCCGCTGCCTCTCGCGACCGTAGTACCAGGAAGTCTCCGGGCTGTTGAATCGCAGACTGGAGAGATGCCAGAGGCTGTCGTCGGGGTCTTCAATGGTCCACTTTCCGGCGCCGCTTTCCATGTCGTCTTCAAAGACGATAGTGCCCGCGCTGGTGCGGGCGATCACGATATTGGAGAGGTCGGATACGTTGCCTACATTGTCTGCCACACGCAGCGCAAAGTAGTAGGTTGTGTCCGGCTCCAGCCCGGAGACTTCAAGCTCCTCCCTGGTTCCGGAGGCGCCGGGAATGGGAGCCGTCGCGACCTGTTGGGCAGAATCCCAGGTGGCGTTCGAGATCGGCGCGGTGTCGTATCTTACGTCGTAGGCGGTGGACTGCCCGGTGAAACCGTCATCACCGGTCGCAGTCCAGGAAAGAAGGATCTTGGTCAGGAGTACGCCAGAGGGCGACAGGTCTGAAACGGTCGCCGGCGGCGTCGTGTCCTTTTCCATCGAGTTGAACAGGTTCAGGCGCCCGTTGGTCAACGTTTTCTTGGACTGTTCCGGCAGTGCATCGACGCCGGACAGAATGCGCTGCTTAACCTGGTCGTTGTTCAGCCCTTCAAACTCGGACCAGATCAGCGCGGCCGCGCCGGCAACGTAGGGTGCCGACATCGACGTGCCGTTGGTGGACCCATATCCGGACGGCAGACACATGGGACAGCGGCCGGACGGAATGGTTGAAAGAATGCTAACACCGGGGGCAGCCAGATCGACCCAGTCCTCGCCCCAGCTGGAGAAGCCGGCGTAGATATCGTCGTGATCTGTCGCTGCCACAGATATGATATTGTCCAGGTCGTAGGCGGCGGGGTAGAGCTTGCGGTTGGAGTTCGAATTGCCGGCGGAGCAGACATGCAGCGGCGAATCGACCCGCCCCATCGCCTCACGCAGGGCCTGCGAGGGCGAGCCGCCGCCCCAACTGCTGTTGGTTACAACGATGTTCTGCTTCTGCTTGGTGCGCAGGTCGTAAATGTAGTTGAAGCACTTGACTGCGTTGGAGGTCGTCCCGGTGCCAAAGGCAGTGATGAACTTACAGCCAAGGATTTTTGCGTTCCAACTGACGCCGACGACGCCTTTCCTGTTGTCCCCCGCGGCGGCCGCGATACCGGCCACGTGCGTCCCGTGACCGTAGTCATCCAGCAGCCTGCCGCTGTTGTTAATCGCGTTTATACCGTGGAAGTCATCCACGTAGCCGTTGTTGTCGTCATCGATACCGTTCTCCACGCACCTGCCTACGCCCCGCGGACATTCCTTCGGGTTCGTCCACAGGTTCGGGATCAGGTCTTCGTGTTCGACCTCGATACCGGTATCGATTACCGCGATGATAATATCGTCCGAGCCGGTGCCGATTTCCCACGCTTCCAGCGCGTCGATGTCTGCGTCGGCCGTGCCGCCTGTCTGCCCTGTGTTGTGCAGTCCCCAGAGTCTTTCGAAAAACGGATCCGACGGCGGCTCCTGATTGATCTGCAGCAGGTAGTTTGGCTCGGCGAAGGCAACCCTGTCGTCGCTCTCCAACACCTCAATCAGGTTTTCATCCACATCGACCGGCGCGCCCGCCAGCCGCAGACCCTGGTCCGCGTCGGTGACATCGGGGTCCAAATTGTCCTTTTCCGAGAGCCCGTATTCGGCGTAGAAGTCGGATATCTGATCTCGCGTTACCGTCTTTTTGAAGCGGATTAGCACCTGTCCGGGCACATACTCTGCAACTTCCTCTTCCTGGAGAATCGCCCTCTCGATCCGCTCCTCTCCTATGCTGGAGAGATCCATCTCCCCGGAGCGAAGGCTCGTGTCGAGAATGGTCCCCAGCCGGTCGCCGGAAAACAGGAGGCCGGCGGCCAGACAGAGGACAAGGAACAGGGCAATGAGCGAAAACCTTTTCATTTCTGGTCTATCTCCGTAAACTCAGCGCTTTTTGGGCGTTCGTACGAGAATCGTCGTGAAAAAGTATCAATTTCGGTTACGACAGGTCCGTTTATGTTGACACAGAAGACGGGAATAAACAAATGCCGTCCTCTTTCCCGGACTGCGAAAACTGGACCTGCCGCGTCCGGCTATGTAGTTCCGGCGGTTCTGGAGGCTGGCCAACAGTACAGAGAAGGGGACAATCTGGGAGAGGAACTCACGAACTACTGGGCTCTTCCTGGGGTTCTTGTCCGTTCCACTGGATCCGCTCGGCGCCGGCGTAGACGTTCAGTCGCTCGCCGCGCAGAAACCCGATCAGCGTAACGCCAAAGCGTCGCGCCACGTCCACGGCCAGGTGGCTGGGCGCAGACACGGCGCAAACTACTGGCAGGCCGGCAACGGTCGACTTCTGCAGGATCTCGAAGGAGGCGCGACCGCTGACCAGCAGGATGCCGTCGTGCAAGGGCAGCTTGCGCTGCATGAACGCCCAGCCGATCAGCTTGTCGACGGCGTTGTGGCGGCCCACATCCTCGCGCAGACACACGAGGTTGCCCTCGGCGTCAAACAGGCCGGCGGCGTGCAGCCCGCCGGTCACTTCAAACAGCCCTTGCGCAGCCCGAAGTTTCTCCGGCAGTGCGGTCAGGATCGAGGGGCTGACTTTCGGACCCGCCGGCATGGCGGGGCAACTGCGCATCTCAATGGCGTCAAGGCTGGCCTTACCGCACACGCCGCATGCGCTCGTCGTGTAAAAGTGGCGTTCCAGCGTCGCCAGCTCCGGCAGGCTCGCGAGGCGCAGGCCCACGTTCACGATGTTGTAGCGCTGGTCGGCGTCGACATCGGCATCCACGCAGTAGGTGATGCCACTGACCTGCGAAGGCTCGCCGACAATGCCCTCGTTGTGCAGAAACCCGGCCGCCAGCTCGAAGTCGTTGCCGGGCGTACGCATCGTCACCGCGACCGTCTGCGTTTCGCCCCCGGCCTGCAGCCGAATCTCCAGCGGCTCTTCCGCGGCCAGCTGGTCATCCCGGACTCTGTGCCGCCCATTTTCAACAACTGTAACCCGGGCACGTACTTTACTTCCTACGCGAGGTATCACTGTATCTCACCGAGTTGTCCGAGTGGTAGCGGAGTGAACTGTCCGAGATTCTCACTTTCATCTCTTCGCTGTCAGGCTGGGAGAGTCAAAGTGTGGAAGATCGAAATTGCCCTATTCCCAGTGAAATAAAGAAGCACTGGTCTCACCGGCGCATTTCAGCAAGTGCCTCCGTCAGCGACTTTTCCGGACGAGGCATACGCGCCATTCTTTCGCTTAACTGTTCCAAGTTAGCCCAGGCATCCCGATGCTTGCCTGGAACAACATCGCCATCTTCCTCCAGAGGAAGCAGAACACCGAACGGCTTGCCCCGGTAGGTTATCGTATAGCCGATTCGTTCCTCTCGCACCTTGCGCATGATTTCTGAAGCGTGAGTCTTCAGTTCAGTTACGCCGATTACGCGCATAAAATGCCTCGGGCCTGGTTACTTCTGAGGCCATCGTGTAGCAGACAAGCAAATCAATTCAACGACGACAGCGTAAGAACTGCCTTCACCATCTGCGGCCTACACGCGACTCAGTCGGCAGCCAGCCTCGTCTCCTCTGCAACTGGTTCCACGTGCACCGGGCAGACCTTCAGCTCCGCGGTATGCGTAATGGGATCGTAGCCCGAACCGGTCAGCACGTTGATCGGCACCTCGGCAAAGGAGAAGCTGGCGAACACAGTCCCCTGCGGTGAGCGCCGCGTCGTCTCTACCCGCACGTCCACGGACCCGCGGCGGCTGCTCATCCTGGCCCAGCCGCCGTCGTGGAGGCCGTAGCGGGCGGCGTCGCTCGGATGTACCTCAAGCGTCTCCTCGGGCAGCAGCTGGTTGATGCCCTCCGATCTTCCGGTCTGTGTGCGGGTATGGTAGCTCTCCAGCCGGCGCCCTGTCGTCAGCCACAGCGGGTAGGCCTCATCGATCGTCTCCGCCGGATCGCGGTAGTCGGTGAAGCTGAACTTGCCGCGCCCGTTGATGAACTCGTCTTCGTGCAGACGCGGCGTGCCCGGATGCCCGCGATAAGGGATCGGCCACTGGTACTGGCCGCCCTCGGCCAGGTCCCAGTCGATGCCGGCGTAAATCGGCGACAGTTCGCAGAGCTCATTGAAAATCGGGGCCGGCGAGTCGAATTCCATCCCGCTCATGCCCATGCGCTGGGCGATCTGACCGATGATCCACCAGTCCGGTCTGGCCTCGCCCGGTGGCTCGACCGCCTTGCGGACCCGCTGGATGCGCCGCTCGGTATTGACGAAGTTGCCGTCGGTTTCCGCCCACGACGTAGCCGGCAGGACTACGTCGGCAAGCTCAGCCGTCTCGGTCAGAAAGATATCGATCACGACCAGGTGCTCAAGGCTTTTCAGCGCGTGGATGCAATGCTCCTGATCCGGGTCGGAGACGACGGTGTTTTCGCCGTCGATGAGCATGGCGAAGATCCTGTCGCCGCACTGGTCCAGGGCCGTCACCTTGGTGATGCCCTTTTCCAGGTCCATCTTGCGGCCGTAGGCCTTTTCGAACTTGGCCTGGTTGGCCCTGTCGTCCACCGGCTGGAAGCCGGGGTAGTTGTTGGGCAGCGCGCCGCTGTCCCCGGCGCCCTGGATGTTGTTCTGCCCGCGCATCGGGTTGACGCCGGTGCCCTCGCGGCCGAAGTTGCCGGTCAGCAGCGCCAGGTTGCAGAGGCTCTGCACGTTCTCCACGCCGCAGATATGCTCGGTAATGCCCAGGGTATAGTAGATAGCGGCCTTGTCGCTCGAGCCGTAGAGGACAGCCGCCTCTTCGATCAGCGCCGCGGGTACGCCGGTGATACTCTCGGCCCACTCGGGGGTCTTCTCCTGCAGATGATCGACCAGCTCGTCGTAGCCCTCGGTCCGGGTGGCGATAAACTCGCTGTCGGCCAGCCCCTCGCGCACGATGACGTGCGCCATGCCCAGCAGCAACGCGGTATCGCTGCCCACGCGGATCGGCAGATAGAGGTCGGCCATCTCGGCCAGACGGATGCGCCGCGGGTCGGCCACGATCATCCTGGCGCCGCGTGCAAGCGCCTTCTTCAGACGGGTGGCCGCGACCGGGTGGGCCTCGGTCATGTTGGTGCCGATGCAGAAGATCACATCCGGCTTCTCCATGTCCGCCAGCGGATTGGACATGGCGCCCCGACCGATTGTTGCCGCCAGACCGGCGACTGTGGGGGCGTGTCAAGCCCGGCTACAGTTGTCGATATAGTTTGTGCCGAACCCCACGCGGATGAACTTCTGCATCATGTAGTTGGCTTCGCTGGGCGTGCGGCCGGAGGCGACGCCGTAGACGGCGTGGCGCCCATGCCTCTGCTCCACATCCATGAAGCCCTGCGCGGCCCGCTGCAGCGCCTCGTCCCAGGTCGCCTGCTGAAGCTGACCCGCCTCGTCGCGCACGAGCGGATGGGTGAGCCGATCCGGGTGATGGACGTAGTCGTAGGCGAACTGGCCTTTGACGCAGAGCGCGCCCTGGTTGGCCGGTCCGTCGAAGGCCGGCTGCACGGCGATGATGCGGTTGTCGCGGGTCACCAGGTCCAGCGAGCAGCCGACGCCGCAGTAGCCGCAGATGGTCCGGGTTGTCTTAGTGTCAGACATGGTAGCATTCATCGAAAAGTCCTTTTGACAAGGAGAGTACGTAGAAGCGCGTGGCCTCTAACGGGTTGGCTTCAGCCGTTCAATGTACCGTCGCCGGCAAAGCGCAGCGCTTTCTTGTCGGCCAGCGCGCCGGTCGGGCAGGTCTGCACGCACTGGCCGCAGAAGGTGCATGCCGAGTCCTGCAGATGGCCGCCGAACTCGACCGTGATCTGGGTGGCAAAGCCGCGGTTGGCGACGCTGATGGCGTAGTCGCCCTCCTGCTCGGCGCAGACGCGCACACAGCGGTAGCAGGAGATACAGAGGTCGTAGTCGCGCAGGATGAACGGGTTCGTGTCGTCCGGACGGCTGGCGCCCGACTGCGCGCCGGCAAAGCGGCCGCGGCCGGCGTCGTAGCGTTCGACGAGCGTACCCAGCTCCTGCGAAGCCACGCCCCGCAGCGCGTCAACCGTCACCTCGCGGTTCTCGGACGCAACCAGCTCCAGCAGCGTGCGCCGCAGCTCTTCCACCTTCGCGGATGCTGTCGTTACCTCCATGCCGTCCTCCGCCCGCGTCGTGCACGAGGCCACCGGCACCCGCTGCCCTTCAACCTCCACTACGCACAGCCGGCAGCTGCCAAAGGCCTCCAGTCGGGGGTCATAGCAGAGCGTCGGCACGGACTTCCTGGCCCGCGTCGCCACTTCATAGACCGTCTCGCCGGGCGTGAAGACAAACTCTTCACCGTCAAGCGTCAGTGTGGGGAGTTCCTGCGACTCATTCATCGACTGCATAAGCCTTTTGCGTTATTCGACGTTCTTTCGACAACTGTTCAAACCGATACCAAGCCGTATAGTGAAATTTTCCGGAACTCTCCATTACCTACTGCCGTCAGTCCGAAACTCCGCCACCTGCTCCGGGAAGTTCCGCAGCAGGCTGTCGCTGACGAAGCCGGCTGCCACGCCCAGCCCGCAGGCGCTCAACTCCAGGACTTCGCCGATGTCGCCGATCTCGCGCCGCCAACTGTCAAGGTCGCCGGGCCCGTCTCCCGACAGGCGTTCGAGCAGGCGCTGCGTACCGATGCGACAGGGGAAGCATTTGCCACAGCTCTCATGGGCAAAGAACTCCATCGCCTGCCGGGCCGCGTCCACGATGTCGCGGCTGTCGTCGAAGATGATTATCCCGCCCGCGCCCAGCATCGAGCCGGCCGCCCGGATACTGGGCTCGTCGAGCGTGACCGTCTCCAGGGCGTCGCTGGCCAGGAATCCGCCCGACAGGCCGGCCATGGTCGCGGCCTGAAATGACCGCCCCGGCAGCGGGCCGCCGGCCCAGTCGTAGAGCAGCGTCCGCAGCGGCAACCCAAACGGCACTTCATAGTTGCCGGGACGCTGCACGTCTCCGGAGAGGCTGATCACCTTGGTGCCGGCATGGTCACCTAAACCCAGACCCTGATACCATTCAGCGCCGCGCCGCAGGATCTGCGGTACCGCGCACAGGGTCTCCACATTGTTGACGGCGGTGGGAAGGTTATCGAAGCCGTGCGTGGTTGGGAAGGGCGGGCGGTTGCGGGGGAAAGGGTGTTTGCCCTCCAGGCTGTTGAGGAGTGATCCCTCCTCGCCGCAGATGTAGGCGCCCGCGCCCCGCCGCAGATAGAGACGGAAAGTGAAGCCGCTGCCAAGGATGTCCTCCCCCAGAAGCCCGGCCTCTTCGGCGGCCCGGATAGCCTCTTCCAGGCGGGCGTTGGTTTCCGGGTATTCGTAGCGCAGATAGAGGAAGCCGCGGTCGGCGCCGGTGGCGTAGCCGGCCAGGGTCATGCCCTCGATCACGGCAAAGGGGTCATGGTCCATGAGCGCCCGGTCTTTGAAGCAGCCCGGTTCGCCTTCATCGGCGTTGCATACGATGCTCTTGGGCGCGCGCGGTGCCTCGCGCACGAACTGCCACTTCATGCCCGTGGGGAATCCGGCACCGCCGCGGCCCGCCAGCTTTGACTCCTTCAGGACCTCGATCACATCGGTCGGGCTCTGCTTCTCCACAGCCTGGGTCAAGGCGTCGTAGCCGCCGCTGCGCTGGTAGCCGTCCAGGCATTCGCGCTCCAGTTCGCGGATCTCGGCGAAGACGCACTCTTCAAGCCCTCCGGGGTTCGGCACCGGCAAGGGGGAAGAGATTCGCCGCTGCAGCGTGTGGAGCGGTGTGCTGACCACGAAGGTTTCATGGCCGATCAGAAGCGGGACGGGGTCGTCGCACCGGCCCGAGCAGGGCATTTCCTCAGCTCCGTCCAGGCTTTCAACGATCTTCAACGCGCCGCGCTGGCGGCAGACGGGCCCGGTGCAGACGCGCGGCCGCTGCAGGCCGCCATCTTCACGTGCAAAGTGGTGATAGAAGGTGACCGTGCCGTACAGATCTGCCAGGGGGATGCGCAACTCCTTGCCGATGGCTTCGATCGCCGCGGCCGAGATGAAGCCGTCGCGATTGTGAAAGGCATGGAGGATGGGCAAGAGGGGCGCGGGTTCATCACGATAGCGCCCGATGAGGGCCAGATCGGTCTCGGCGACGACGATATTTTCGGTATACCCGCCCGATCTCTGTTCTTGTCTGGTCATAGCCTCTTGCGCTGGATCACGTCATCGATCTCATGGAAAGTGCACTAAATTTTACCAGTTCATCGTCGTTATCCCAACTGCTATGCGCTATCACCGCCTGGCAAACGAACTCAGATACTCCTGTCTGGATACACCACGAAGGGCGCTCACAAGCGCCGCCTCAATCCGACTCGATATGCCTGTTGCGGCTATGTCCCGAAGTGATTCAAATGTCCTGAGGGAGTGCGGCAAAGTCGAGGCGGGGCGAGCGCGCTGCGCGGCTCTTTCGAGACCGGCAAGTTTACTCACTACTTGCTGACTCTTCATCGGCGTACATGTCGAGGATTTTCTCTATCTCCGGGTCCAATTCCGGCCAGCCGAAGGCAGCGGGGAAGTGGTCGGAGGCAGGGGCAGACTGCAGTTCGCGGCGTTGGAGTTCGACAGCGCTGGAGAAGAGGAGGCGAAGAGAAGGGAGCATGGCGCGTGCTTCCTGTGGGGAAAGGTTTTTCAAGTCGGCGATATCCAGGGCGGCGGCGGAGTCCTCGATGATTTTCTCCAGGCGGTGCAGGCGTCGTTCGCGGGCTTCGGCTTCACGGGCGGCTTCGAAAGCAGCCTTTTCTTCGCGGTTGGCCTGGTCGAAGGCCAGAGCGCGTTCTACCCAGTTCCATCTGTTGTATTGCTGGCTAGCGGTTTGAGAGGGATTACCCTTGCTGTCCGCCCAAATGCGATAGGCAGCCGTGAGAGAGCGGGAAGGCCCTAAGTTGAGGTAGGTATGGAAGCGGTCGTACCATTCGGGCGGTTCATCGGGTTGTTGTTCCCAGGGTTTGGGAGAAGCAGTTTCTGTCATGTCTTAAGCATAGCACAAATGAACGAGTTTGGCAAGGGGGAGTCGTGATAGGGTGCATCCCAGATTTTTTGAGAGGCAGAAGGGAGGTAGACTTGAGGTAGGAGAAAAGTAGAGAAGAGAAAGAGGGGAATGA
>JAPPKT010000552.1 GCA_028819675.1 Caldilineaceae bacterium
GCGGAGCCCCCGCACAAGGGAGGGCCGACTAGGCCCGACCGCCCAGAACTGCAGTAGTCAGCAGTTAGTAGTCAGTAGTCAGTGGTCAGAGCCGGCGCTTATTCTGGCGGAAACTGGAATGGGAACTGACTGCGGCCTGGTTTCTTCCAGAGGTATGCGAATGTTCGCCCCCATTTTGGGATGCACCCTTTTTGGGCAACCGTTTGCTCACACCCCCCAATTGTGTTAGCATGAGCCAGGCCAATTTCGACCCAATTGACACGGGGAAGCCGTATGTCCGACTGCACCGAATGCGGAACCTGGAATCCCGATGATAAGGAAGTTTGCTGGCGCTGCCAGGCCGTATTGCCGCGTCCGGTGGAGAACAAGCCGAAACGCCGCCTGATGATACTCGGCATGCCGGTCTGGGTGTGGATTGTGGTTGGGTTGATTTTTGTCCTTCCTCTCTTTGGCCAGTGCGCGCAGCTTGGAGTCCCCGCCGGATAGTGAACAGCGACGACAAGTCTTCGGAATCGGACAGCTTTTCTCTGTTAAAGGAGTTGAGCGAGACGCCTGGCGTAAGCGGCCAGGAAGACCGGATTCGCGCGCGTGTCAGCGACCACCTGGCCCCGCTGGTTGATGAACTGCACACAGACATTCTCGGTAATCTGACAGGTCTTAAGCGCGGTCGCGATTCGTCCGGCAGGCGGGTGATGGTGGCGGCGCACATGGATGAGATCGGCCTGATCGTTACCCGATTGGAGAAGGGCTTTGTGCGCTTTGCGCCGGTTGGCGGCGTGGACCTGGGGGCCCTGCCGGCGCAGGAGGTAACGGTTCACGGCCGCTCTGATTTGCCGGGGCTGATCGCCAGCCGGCCGCCCCACGTTCTCTCCCAGGAGGAGCGGGGAACACCTTTTGCCCAGTCTGATCTTTTCATAGACGTCGGTCTGGCCGCGGACAGGCTGGCAGAGCTCGTCTCCGTTGGGGACTTCATTTCCATCCGCCGCAGTGCAGACAGGTTGGGTAAGGGACAGGCTACGGGTAAAGCCTTCGACAATCGCGTGTCGGTTGTCGTTTTGTTGCAGGCGCTGCGCATTCTACAGGGCCGCAGCCACGCCTGGGATGTTTTCGCCGTGGTCACGGTGCAGGAGGAGATCGGTCTGCGCGGGGCCAAGACGGCCGCGTTTCAGGTGGCGCCGGATGTGGGGATCGCTCTCGACGTGACCTACGCGGAGCAGCCGGGCGCACCCCCTGAGGAGTCTCTTGCAATGGGAAGCGGACCGGCTATTGGGCTGGGGCCGAACCTGCATCCCGTTATGAGAAAGCTGCTCGTGGACACGGCCGAGCGCGACGAGATTCCCTATACGAACGAGGTTCTGCCCGGAAATTCAGGTACCGACGCCTGGGCGATGCAGGTCTCGCAGGCCGGTATTCCGACTGCGCTTATTTCGGTACCGATCCGCAACATGCACACGCCGGCGGAGACGGTCGCGCTCAAGGACATTGAACGGAGTGCGCGACTTCTGGCTGAAACGATCTGCGAACTACCGGACGACCTGGCCGCTCTGGCGCTCGATGGCGATGCTTAGCCACCGAGGGCATCGGACGCCGGCGCGTATTGCCGCACGCAAGATTTTTTGCCATGAATGAACTGCTCGAGAAACTGTCCAGGGCCCGCGGGGTGGCGGGACATGAGGGCGAGGTACGGGCCATTCTGCGGGAGGCGCTTGCCCCGCACGTGGAGGCGTTGACGGTCGACTCGATCGGCAACCTGATTGTCCGCAAGGGAGGATCGGGCGACAGTAGAAAACATCGGGTGATGCTCGCCGCGCATATGGACGAGGTGGGCGGGATGGTCATGCGCGCCAATGCGGACGGCACGGTGAAGTTTCGCAGCGTCGGCGGCCTGGATCCGCGTATTCTGCCGGGAAAGCGGGTAAGTATTGGGGCGCAGGCAGTGCCCGGGGTGATCATGCGTGCGCCACATGCGGCGCGTTCGGGAAAGCGCGTGGCGCCGATTTCCGATCTACTGATCGACACAGGCGGCGCCGGGGGTATCGTGCCGGGCGACATGATTACATTTGAGAGCGAGTATGAGGAGTACGGACGACTCTTGAAGGGCAAAGCATTTGACGACCGGGTAGGCTGCTATGTGCTGGCCGAGCTGATGAAGGGCGATTACGAATGCGAGCTGGTCGGGGTCTTCACCGTCCAGGAAGAGATTGGCTTGCGCGGCGCAGGTGTGGCGGCCTATGCGGTCGAGCCGGATGTCGCGGTGGCGCTTGAAGGCACTGTAGCGGACGACCTGCCCAAGCAGCATGACGTCAGTCCGACGACCGAACTGGGGAAGGGTCCATCGATTTCAGTGATGGACCGGAGCGCGCATGCGGACCGGCGGCTAGTCCGCATCCTGACGGAGACCGCGACCGCCCACGACATTCCGTGGCAGTTCAAGCAGCCCGGCGTCGGGGGAACTGACGTGGGTACCATTCACCTGGCACGCGAAGGCGTACCCGCGGTAGCCGTTGCCGTGCCCTGCCGCTACATACACACTCCCGCGGCGCTGATGGACCCGGCGGACGTGAAGAATGCGATTGAACTGATGAGCAGGGCGCTATCCGGACCCTTGGGGCGGCCGTTGGAGGCCGAGCGGAGTGAAGCATGAGAGCTTTGATTGAGGAACTGTGCGGTGTCTTCGGCCCGAGCGGGCAGGAGGAACGGATCCGGGAGGTGATCAGCGGCCAACTGGACGGGCTGGTCGATGAGATGCGGACGGACAGGCTGGGCAACCTGATCGGGCTGAAACGCCCGACGGTCAGCAGTGAAGGCGGCAAGCGGATCATGCTGGCTGCACACATGGACGAGATCGGTGTGATGGTGACGCACGTTGACGCGCAGGGGTTCTGCCGCTTCACCACCATCGGAGGCGTGCTGATGAACTCCCTTATCGGCAGCCGCGTCCATTTTGCCAATGGCGTAGAAGGCGCGTTTGGGATGGAGGGTTCGCCGCTGGCGCGCGAACGGCCGACGCCGCAGAAGTTATTCCTGGACGTGGGGGCCGATTCGAAGGAAGATGCTCGCGTTCAGGTTGGCGATACGGCCGTCTTTCGCAGCAGTTTCGGTACGGTAGGGGACAGGCTGTTTGCAGCCAATTTGGATGACCGGATCGGGTGCGCGGTGCTGATCCAGACGCTGCGGGAGCTTGAGAGCTCCCCGCACGAAATCCTGGCCGTCTTCACGGTACAGGAGGAAGTGGGCGTGCGCGGGGCCACGACCGCGGGCTACGGACTGGAGCCGGAGATCATTCTTGCCATCGACGTTACGGCCACCGGTGATTTTCCGCAGGCGACGCCAATGGAGGTGGCGCTGGGGAAAGGCGTAGCAGTCAAGGTCATGGACAGGGGCATGATAGCCCATCCAAAGGTACGCGGCTGGCTGGAAGACACAGCGCAGGCATTCGACATCCCTTACCAGTTGGAGGTGCTGGAGTTTGGCTCGACCGACGCCGCGGCAGTACAGGTCAGCCGCGCGGGCGTCCCCGCGGGGACGGTCTCCATTCCCTGCCGTTACGTCCACTCACCCTCGCAAGTAGCCGACTACAATGACGCGCTCGGCGCGGTACGCCTGCTGGTGAACGCGCTCAGCGCAGAGTATTCCTCGTAGTCAGCATTTCGGTAGCGCAAATCGAAAAACGCAGGGCGAGCCACAGATTCGGGCAGCTATGCACAAACAGATTGCAGACCGTCTGACTGCCTGGCAGGCCCAACAGTTGCGGGACCTGCCATGGCGGAGGGACCCTGCCGGTGAGCGCGATGCGTACGCAGTCTGGGTCAGCGAGGTCATGGCTCAGCAGACGCGGCTGTCCGTTGTCGTGGACTATTTCAACCGCTGGATGGAGCAGTTTCCAACTCTGGAGACGCTGGCACGCGCAGACCAGCAGGAGGTCCTGAAATTGTGGGAGGGGCTGGGCTACTACAGCCGGGCAAGGAATCTACACAGGGCTGCGCAGGTTGTTAAGGCTGAGTTTGGGGGTCAGTTGCCGCGGACACGGGCCGAACTGCTGTCGCTGCCTGGTATTGGCGAATATACAGCAGGCGCGATACTCAGTCTGGCCTTCGGGCAGCACGAACCGGTTCTCGACGGAAACGCCAAACGGGTTATCAGCCGGTTGTGGGATATTGACGCGAGGATCGATCTCCGTTCGACTGAGAGCCAGCTTTGGGGACATTCACGGAAGATGGTTGAGGCTGCGTCTGCGCCCGGCGCCATGAACGAAGGGTTGATGGAGTTGGGGGCAATTGTGTGCAGACGCCGCAATCCCCTCTGCGACAGGTGTCCTGTTCAGTCCTTGTGTCTGGCTCACGGGCGCGGCGTTCAGGAGGAAAGGCCGGTGCGCGCACCGGTCCAGAAAGTCCCCCATGTTGAGTTCGCGGCCGCGATAATCTGGGAAGATGTGCCTGGTCAGTCACGATTGCTGATCAGTCAACGCCCTGAGAGGGGTCTTCTCGGCGGGCTCTGGTCCTTTCCCAACGGGGCAAGAGAGGCTGCCGACGAGGACCTTCAGGCGTGTGTGAGGCGTGCTGTATGCGAAAGTCTGGGCGTGACGGTACGTGTTGGGGAGAGGGCGGCTTCGGTGGAGCACGCGTTTACCCATTTCCGCATGACTCTTACGGCCTTCCACGTGCAAATCACTGCGGGAGAGCCCCAGGCTGTTGGCGTAGCCGACTGGTGCTGGACCTCGCTGGACGAGATTGAAGAGTTTCCCTGTCCCGTTCCGGATCGCAAGATAATCGCCGCCTTGCGCGACTTTGCGGAAAGTGCCTAATCGCACACAAAGGCAGGGGAGTTCCTCTTTCAATCGTTTATCAGGGTAAAGCGCAGGTTCTTTAGCAGACGGTTTTGTGGTGGACGGGGTCCCGCTGGCGATCACTCTCGTTTCAGAGCCGGCCGCATCCTCGCCCTACGCAGAAGGGGAATGAAGGCGGTTTCTGCCACCTCGTAGCTGGAAGAGGAGGTGCGGTTTGACCTCTTTGAACGACGTCAGGTTGACTCTTGCTAGCTGGTGAACAGGGTAGAAACAGGGCTTATGACGCACAGGCAGCGCCGGGCCCAGGTTGGGGGCGTGAATCCCAGCAATGAAGTTGCTGCCTGCCGAGGACTTGGCGTGCGATCAGGCGGCTGCATCCAATTCCTGATCTGTGGAGAGGCAGACCTGTTGACCCCGGGCGCCGTAAAGCCGGGGCAGCTCGCCGTCTTCGAAGACCTCGCGGCTTACTACGCAGCGGGCGACCTCTTCGCGGCCGGGAATCTCGTACATGACGTCCAGCAGGGCTTCCTCGACAATCGAGCGCAATCCCCTGGCCCCGGTGCGACGCATATATGCTTGCGTTGCGGCCGCCATGAGCGACTCCGGTTCAAACTCCAACTCCACTTCATCCATTGCGAAGAGTTGCTGGAACTGACGGACGATGCTGTTTTTTGGACGCGTGAGAATCTCGACCAAGACCTCACGATCGAGCGCTTCCAGGCTGACTACGACCGGAACGCGACCGACAAATTCCGGGATCAGGCCGTACTGAAGCAGGTCGTCGGGCATCGCTTGCTGGAGCAGGCGGCTCTCATCGCGTCCTTCTTTTTCGAGGCGGCGGATTTTCAGTTCACGCTGGCGCTCGGCCAGGCCTTCGGGAAGCGGCAACTCGTCGATATCTTCCTCTTGCGGTGGCCGGCCGATCGGGTCCAGCTCGGCTTCGTCGTCGACGAATCCCAGTCCGGCACGGCGACGCATCCTTCTACGCACCATTTCCGCCAGCCCGACGAATGCACCTCCCAGAATGAAGAGGATATTGCGGGTGTCTAGCGGGATGAACTCCTGCTGGGGATGTTTGCGTCCCGTACTGGGCGGCACGTTGACAGTGGTGCCCTCGACGATTTTGAGCAGGGCCTGTTGAACACCCTCGCCGCTCACGTCGCGGGTGATGCTTGGGTTGTCGCCTGCCTTGCGCGCGATCTTGTCGATCTCGTCGATGTAGACGATGCCACATGCGGCCCGGTCTGCATCCCAGTCGGCAGCCTGGAGCAGACCGACGAGCAGGCTTTCGACGTCTTCGCCCACGTAGCCGGCTTCGGTCAGGCTGGTGGCGTCGGCGATGGTGAAGGGAACGTCGAGGAGTCTGGCCAGAATCTGCGCCATGAGGGTCTTGCCGCTGCCCGTGGGGCCGATCAGGAGCACGTTGCTTTTGGCAAGCTCGACCAGCTCCTCGTTGGGGTCCTGAACGGCGTGCGCGGGGCGGGTTTCCTCTTCGGGGCTGGGAAGGGAGTCCTTGTTCTCGTGCTCCTGCGCAGGTTGGTTCTCGCGCCAGCTTTGCCCTGCCGTGCGGCTGCTGCCGAATATCCGCTTATAGTGGTTGTAGACAGCGACTGACAGTACCTTCTTCGCCCGATTCTGACCAATGACATATTGATTCAGGCTGTGGACGATCTCGCGTGGGCTGGGCACGCGTTTGGCGGCAAGTTGAGCAGACCTGTTCGGTATTCCGCTCTTGCCTACCCCTTCCTCATCGAGGATTTCTACACTGAGGCGGATACATTCATCACAGATGTGGACTTCATCGTCACCAGCGATCAGGCGCTGGGCTTCCGATTCCTCTTTGCCGCAAAAGGAGCATACATTCATCGCGCTAAAGGGTACTCTCCCGTCCTCGTTCAGGGCACCGCCGGGGCCGCAGTTTTTGAGACTGGCGGCCGCCGGCTTCCGGGACAGGCAGCCAATCAAAGTACATGTGCGGCCGCCCGATCCTGGTGTCTACGCTATGTGTCATTATTGCCGGCTGCCTCTTCGGGGGCAGGCTCGGTGCCGTTTTCGCTAGGCACGTTGACCTGGCCGTCCACGACGGAGACGATGTCACTGCTGTCGCCGAGGACCTCGTCCACGATGCCGAAGTCACGAGCTTCGATGGCGTTCATCCAGCGGTCGCGCTGAAAGATTTCTTCGATCTCCTGCCAAGGGTGGCCGGTCTGTTGCCCCACGATATGGAAAAGCTGTGTTTGAAGGCGTTCCTGCTCTCTCAAGGCGATGCGCACGTCCTCGGTGTAGCCCTGTGCGCCGCCGCCGGCGGGATGCATGTGGATGGTGGCGTGGGGGAGAGCGTAGCGTTTGCCCTTGGTGCCGGAGCAGAGCAGGACAGTGCCCATGCTGGCGGTAACGCCGACGGCGAAGGTATGAATCGGGGTCTGAATCATCTTCATCGTGTCATAGATGGCCAGGCCGGCGTAGATGAGGCCGCCTGGGCAGTGAATGAACATCTGGATCGGTTGATTGGGGTCTTCCGAATTCAGGTAGAGCAGCTGCGCAACGATCAGATTGGCAACCTGATCGGAAAGGGGCATACCGAGAAAGATGATGCGCTCCTTCAGAAGGAGGCTGTAAATATCGTAGGCGCGTTCACCGCGGCCCGTGCTCTCGATCACCATCGGGACTATGTTCGTCGGTGAAAGGCTGCCGGGCAGACCCGGCCAGTCGTTCGATTGGGTTTGATTGTGCGGCTGCGGCCCGTGAGCCGAGAATTTTTCTTCAAAAGGATGGAACATCGGGAACTCCCCTTTTCGGCTGATGGTTGCGACGTGGACGGATCTTTGGTTCAGCCGGTGTTGCGGCCTACCGACCGTTCGAAACTTCGGGCATTATAAGCGGTGCAATCGAAGAGAAATGTAGTGTCCGCTCTATTCTGCATTAGACTTTCGTTTGCGTGGTTCTCAGGCGTCGGCGGACTCTTCGGTTGACTCCTCAGCTGCGGCCGCCTCGTCGGCTGACTCGGATTCAGCTGCGGTCTCCGTTTGCGCGGCGTCTTCGGCGGTGGACTGCTCCACCTGCTCGGAATCGCCTTCGTCCTCTTCGGGTTCGGGGATATCTTCGCCGCGGGCGATCGCCATGAGCAGATTGACCGATTTTTCTCTGAGAATTTCGCTTTCTATGAGGGGGCGGCTGTGTTCGGCCCGCATCATTTCGAGCATGTCGTCGCGTGCCTTCACCGCTTCCTCGTCAGCGTCTTCCGGTAGCGGGGCGGCCACATCGCCGATGTGTGCCTCGAACTCTTCTTCGCTGACAGACAGCTTTTCGCAGGATGAGAGCTCCATCAAGGCCAACTCGATCTGCAGTGACTTTTCGGCGTCCTCGCGCAACGATTCGCGATAGTCTTCAATCGTCTGGCCGGACATCTCCAGATACTGCTCCATTCCCTGCAAACCCATCTGGCGGATACGCATATCGAAATTGCGCACGAGGCGGTCGATTTCGAGGTCCACGGCGACAGGTGGATAGGCGAGGTCGCTGATGTCGATCAGTTCCTGCATTACTTTCTGGACATGTTCGGCTTCAGCCTGTTGTGCGGCCTCTTCCTTTGCGTTTTCGCGAAGGCTGTCGAGCAGGTCGCCGGCGGTCTCAAAGTCGGGGCCGAAGTTTTGGGCGATCTCATCTGTCAATTCAGCCGGCGTCTCGAAAGCCTGCGTTTTGTGGACTTTCAAAGAAAAGCGGACGGTGCTTCCGGCGTACATGCTGGGACTGTCTTCGGGCCAGGCAATCTCAAAGCTCTTCTCTTCGCCGGGGGCAAGTCCCACCAACTCCTCATCCAGACCGGCCGGTTCCATCGGGTTTTCCTGGTCCGGGGTTACATCCCAGTCT
The DNA here is from genome assembly GCA_028819675.1 of Caldilineaceae bacterium. The sequence goes on from JAPPKT010000552.1 coordinate 8,657, forward strand.
TCTTCATCGAAGACGACTGTATCGGTTTCGTTGCCATTGTCATCCAAGGCAACCCCTTTCAGGTCGATCGTCATCAGATCCCCGTACTGGCTGGGACGGTCGGCCTCAACGTAGTCGGCATTCTGTTCGAGGATGGCCTGGACGCGCTCCTGGATCTGTTCTTCGTCAGCCTCGACCTCCTCTTCTTCAACGCGCAAGCCGCGGTAGTCGCCCAGGTTTACCTCTGGGGGAAGGGGTATGGTGAGGTGAAAGCGGACCTCTTGCTCCATGTCAACGTTGTCAAGGCTTCCCATGAAGTAGGGTTCCAGGCCTTCCTGTTCGATGGCCTCCTTGTAGACCTCCTGCCCCAATTCGTCGACAAACTCGTTGACGATCGCCTCTCGACCCACGAATTGAAGCAAGATATGAAAGGGGACACGTCCCTTGCGAAAGCCGGGAATGTGCACCTGTCGAGCGATTTTGCGGGCCGCCTTTCGCATTTCCTGGTCGATGCGCTCCTCAGCGACCTCGATTGTCATTGCGAGCTGGCGGCTGTCCATTGGTTCTGTGGTAACGGTCAAAGTCATCGTACCTTGCCTCTCATTGAATCTTGATAGCAGAAGCTTAAAGGGCGTCGCCGCCCAGTGTAAGAATGGTCATAAGCGGTCCGGCGGCGTAATGTTCCTTCTTCGCCCATACGCCGTACGTGTATAGGGCTGCGAGCGTGGCGGTGTAGGCGAGCACGCCGGCAGGCCCGTGTTCAGGGAAGAAGGAGACTGAAATGATCACGCACAGAAAGAGATTGGAGAACAGCAAAAAGGTGGAGACCGATCTTGTACAGCGTCCCAACTTCGGCACGTCTACGAGGGCGAAGCCGCGCCATTTTCCGGGAAAGAGATCGAATGCCAAGTGGAGCGCAACGCCTGCTGCAAAGCCGGTGACGAGCCAGCCGGTCCATTCAAAGGATGTAAAGGCCCACCCGGCCCAAAGCAGGGCGGGCATCAGGAAGCTGTGGGTGACGATTGACCTGTGGCGCAGGCGGAAGATGCTGAACCTGTCGATGTCCGGGAAAAGGGTACCCAGCCACGCTCCGAGGGCGAAGCAAGCAAAGCCAATCGCAACTGTCAGCAGGTCAGGGTCGGCGAAGTCGAGCACGTGGAACGTCCGTTGTTATCAATGGGCGTCCGATATCCAACTGCGCGGGGAGACATGCTAGACCCGCGCGGGATGCTACTGAATTCTGGATCGCCACCTTTCAGTATAGCACACGAAAGAGTCGACGACACAAAACGAGCAGGTTTTTTATGTGTTAACGTGGGTGAAAGTGACGGTGGTTGAACATAGCAGTGAGGCCGAACTGCGTTATGTCCGTTTGAAAGCCCGCTCCAGTTCACCGGCGCTCAGCTTCAGCATTGTGGGCCGTCCGTGAGGGCAGGTGCGGGGGGCCCGGCATCTCTCCAATTGCCTAACCAACTCCTTCATCTCGATGTCGCTCAGTACCTGGCCCGCCTTGATGGATGCTCGCTTGCACACCATTTTCACGAGACGCGCCTCCAGCTCCTCTCCCACCAGGTCCCGGCTCTCTGCCAGGCCCTGCATTATCTCATCGAGGGCGCGTTCAGAATCATGGTTTGAGAGGATACCGGGTACGGAGCGCACGAGGAAGGTATCGCCGCCGAAATGTTCGGCGTCAAAGCCGATGGCGTTGAGGGCGTGCAGGTGTTGCGCCACCAGACCGGTGCGCGAATCGCCCACATGGAGAGTGATTGGAGTCAACAGGCCCTGGCGAGCCAGGCCGCCCGCTGTGCCGCGGTCTTCGCGCTGGGCCATGAATTTCTCGTACAGAATCCGTTCGTGGGCGGCGTGCTGATCGATCAGATAGAGCCCCTCCGGTCCTTCGGCGACAACGTAGGTTGCGCCAGCCTGGCCTACTACGCGAAGGGGCGGGAGGCCTTGCTCATCGTGATGCGGGGACGTGTCCGGTCCGGTGGCAGCCGGTGTGTGTGAATCGGCAGGCGGCGTGTTCGGCGCGTCCAAGAGTGGGTCCACGACAGGATGGTCATTGGGAGGAAGCTCGAAAGGTATTTCTGGCTGCCTGCCTACGCCGGCGTTGAGAATCGCGTGGCGACGGGCAGACCAACCGGTCTGTTGGAGGTGGTCCTGATTTATTGGCGCACTGTCTGCGGAAGGCCAGCTTGCATGTGACTCGGGCGGTCGAACACCGTCTTGGCCCAGTGCCACGGTTGGCACACCGGCGCTGTCGATAACCGCGCGGCGCACGGTGCGTTGGACAGCGCTGAAGACTTTATTGGGATCGACGAAACGCACCTCTGTCTTGCGCGGGTGCACGTTGACGTCGACCTCTGAAGGATTCAGGTCGACAAAGAGAACCGCCATCGGAAAACGCCCGACGGGTAGCAAGGTATGATACGCCTGCACGACGGCATGGGTGAGGCTGCGATCTTCGACGTAGCGCCGGTTGATGAACAGGTTGATCTGGGCGCGAGTGGGGCGGGTGAGGGTCGGGGAACTGACGTAGCCACTTACGAGCACCGCGCCGGGATAGGCAGATGATGCGCGGCCCGTTTGGCGAGGCGGTGAATGGCCGGCGACAGGTGGAGAGGCTGTAGCAGAGCTTCCGGCCGCGTCAGGCATGAAATTGATTTCGTCCTCTTGCGGCTGCCGTTCCGGCTGGGAAAGGGTGTCAGCCTCATCAGAGAAGGCGGCACCTGCATTGCGGGCACCAGATTCTGGGCGCGAACGGCCAACGTCTATCATCTGTTGAGCATTCTCGCGCCCGTAGATTTTGGCCAATGCCTCGTGAATGCGACCGGTGCCCTCGGTGAAGAAGGAGAGCTTACCATCGCTGACGAACTTGAAGCGGCAGTCCGGATAGGCCAAGGCATAGCGCTGGACGATGGCGGCGATGTTGCCAGCCTCGGTTGCGGGACGCCGCAGGAATTTGCGCCTTGCCGGTGTGTTGAAAAAGATGTTTTCGACGGTGACGACTGTGCCGGCGGGCAGTCCGGCGGGCTGGTCGCGGGTGACATTTCCGCCTTCGATGCGCAGCTCCGCGCCGCTATCGGCTTCGGCGCGGCGGCTCTTAAGAGTCATTTGGCTGACTGCAGCGATGCTGTAGAGGGCTTCGCCGCGAAAGCCGAAGGAGGTGATGCGGTCGAGGTCTGCGGCGCTGCCCAGCTTGCTGGTTGCGTGCCTTTGCGCGGCTAACGGCAGTTCAGCCGCGGGTATGCCATGCCCATCGTCGGTCACCTGCAGGAGGCGGCGGCCCCCTTCTCTGATTTCGACCTGAATTTCGGATGCACCGGCGTCGAGGCTGTTCTCGATCAGCTCTTTGGCGACATTGGCAGGGCGTTCCACCACTTCACCGGCGGCGATTTTAGCGGCGACATCCTGGGAAAGCAGCTGAATGGCCATAGTACGGTAAGTATACCATTTTTATGCGGGATCGTTGGCGTGGAAGGCTTCATGCGTGTGCCTTATATTGCCGGTACTGAGGAAAAGTGGTCAGCACAGTGGAGAGGTGGTACTGGCTGAGGGAACGACGCGACGCAACGATACTGGTCAGCGGCTGATTGCAGCGTTGGTGGGCTGAGAAACGGAAAACCAAATGAGGAAAGGCTGTTTTCTGGTCAACCTACGGGACGAGAAGGAAGGACGCCTTGCCAGACGGCATCGACGAAGAGGTGCTCCCGGCCCGCTACATCGACGACGAGGACGGCGACGGCGCGGGTTGACGGCGTTTCTTTGTGGAAGCTCTCGGAGACGACGGCGTGTGCACAAGAATATGCACCAGTGACCAAGTCGCTCTTGCCCGCGGGAGCGTCCACGACTGCAGCCCGCAAGGAAGCGCCGTCGTAGCCCGGATCGATCAGGACGGCCCGCACCTGTGCGCGCCAGTCGCGAGGCAGCGAGACGTTTGCTGCGTCGGCCATGCGGGCCACTTGTGGGCTGTGAAACTCTTCGATCCGAACCGTCAGGCGACCGTCCGTTTGCTCGAGCAGGATACTGGCTTTGGGTCTGCCGGACGGTTCCGCCCGGTGGGCGCCGTCGTTGGCGGAGTCTCCTGGGCCAAGATGAAGTACACGATATCCGGTGTTGGCCTGAGATCCATCGTCACCGAGTGCATGCTTCGTTTTTGAGCTTTCGGCAGCAGCTGACAGGTCCGATGCCGGGAAAGAAGGGGGCCGGCTCAGGCGACTGGCGGTTGTACGCACGGCGCGCCAAGAGCTGTCGCAGCCGATCCAGTCACGGCCCAGCTTGCGGGCGACTGACAGTGTAGTGCCGGAGCCGGCGAAGGGATCGAGAATGAGATCTCCGGGGAGGCTGGCAGTTTCGAGGATTCGCTGAAGCAGCTTCTCTGTCTTTTGCGTTGGGTAGTTCTCATCCTCGCCGGGAACCGTGCCAAGGCCGGCGATGTCGTCCCAGAAATTGTCCACAGGCCTCGTGAGCAGGTACCGGTTGCGTCCGGTTTTCTTCAGGTAGTATTTGACGCCAATGTTTCCGCCCTTGGAGGCAAATACTCTCTGCGCGTCTTCGTCGACGACGACCTCGCCGCCGTAGGGGGCGTAAAGCCGCCCTTCTTCTAAGAGGGCCTTCAGTCGCTCGAAGCTATATGTGCCGGGGTCGGATGTGCGGAAGAAGCCGCGCTCATCGCGCATGTACTTTGCGGCGGCGGCCTTCTCGGTGAGAACAAGCTCGCGTATGGGGGCATTCCATGGGGGACGCCCGCGGGGCGTGCTGCGAAAGATGTGAATCGTCTGGGCGCTATGGGGAAAGTAGCGGGCGTGGACTTTGGCCCCGCGCATCGTCTGACTGCGCCAAAAGACCGTGTTTAGATGCGACTCGGCGCCGAATATCTCTTCAAGCAGGAGAAGAAGGGGTGCCTGCATGCGGTGATCACAGTGCAGCCAGAGGGTGCCGTCTTCGTGCATCAGCTCGCGCAGGAGGAGCAGGCGGTCGGCCAGAAACTGGAGATAATCACCTGGCTGCCAGAGATCGTCATAGGCGGTGACTTCGCCGAGCGTGGGCTGCCCCTTGCCGCGCAGACGAATACGGCTGGAATAGGTCCGGTTCGAGTTATACGGCGGATCGAGGTAGACCAGCCGGACACCGCCGCGAAAGCCATTGGCCAGCAACCAGGAGAGTGCATCGTAGTTGTCGCCATACAGGAGGAGACCCTCTTTGCTGCCGTTTCGCGGTGCGTAGCTTTCCAGCTGACGCGCACGGGGCCTGGAAGGCACGGCCGTCAGCCGCTTGCCAGGCCACGTCAGGCTGATTTGACCCACTTTGCGATTTGGCGGTGCGGTCTCGGTTGTCATGGCGTTCGTGAGATCCAATTATCGTTGTGCCGGTCAGAAATGGCGCGGGGCAACCCGATTGGGTCGGGGCCAACATTGGCTGCGCCTGACAAGACCCGGAGTCCAATCGAAAGACCCGGCAGCCTGAATGCTTGCTGCCGGGTCTCTGGCATTGAATTCGTTTGGCAACTGCAGAGCGTTCCCTTGCAGGCCAAGCAGACGGACGGGCATCTACTTTGGGCTGTACAGGTCTTGCGACAGCGGATCGATATCGCGGCGGTCGGAAGACGCAGGATGCCCGAAGGGGCAGGTCAGAACCGGTCGGTATTGCCGCCGGTCATCGCGGGAACGAAATGTACTTCGCTGTCCGGCCCCACGGCTGCGCGCAGGCCGCGATTCTGCACGGCGCCGTCGACGGCGACGGTCCAGCCGGGGCGGATGCGTCCTTCGTCGATGATGCGTTCAGCAACGCCCGGGAACTGTTCCTCCAGGGCTGCGACCAGCTCGCGCACCGATTCGCCCTCGGCCTCGACGATTTGCTGGCCGTTGGTGAGCGAGCGCATCAGCGGCGGAATCCAGACTTTGGCCACGCTCAGTCGTCTCCCGGAACCAGTTCAGCTGCCTCAGCCTCCCTGGCCCACATGGCTTCAAGGAGATTGGCCGGGGAGATCGGGAGCTTGTCCATGCGCACGCCGGTGGCCTGGTAGACCGCGTTGGCGACTGCGCCGGCAGGCGGCACGATATTTACTTCACCCACGCCGCGTACGCCATAGGGGTGAGCGGGGTGGGGGACCTCGACCATGATCGTTTCGATCATTGGCAGGTCCAGGGACGTTGGCATGCGGTAGTCGAGCAGACTGGCATTGAGAAGATGGCCCTCGTCGTCGTAGATGTACTCTTCATTGATTGCCCAGCCGATGCCCTGTGCGACACCTCCCTGCATCTGTCCTTCGACATAGGAGGGATGGATTGCCTTGCCAACATCCTGGGCAATTGTGTAGCGCAGAATCGTGATCTTGCCCGTGTCCGGGTCTACTTCAATGTCGACGCACTGCGTGGAGAAACCTGGGCCGAAGTCCTGCGGATGGACCGTGGAACTGGCCATCAGGGGCTCTTCGCGCTGGACGAGACCGGCGGCCTCGGCGAAGGAGACGCTCTCGCTGCCGGCGCTGAATGTTCCTTCTTCGTAGCTCACGTCACCGGCTGCGACTTCCCACTGATCGGCGAGGCGGCTCTTCATTTCTTTCAGGAGCTGCCGGCCCAGGTTGTAGGCGGCCAGACCGGTTGCGAAGGTGGTACGGCTGCCGCCGGTCACGTCGTTGTAGGATACGGTATCGGTATCCACAACACGGGCCTTTACCTGCTCGTATTCGATATCCATGGCTTCGGCCAGCTGCATGGCTATCGAGGCTCGCGTACCGCCGATGTCGGTGGAGGCTTCGTTAAGGTTAACCGTGCCGTCGGGGTTAAGGACAGCGGTTGCGCTGGACTGGCCGCCCCAGTTGTTCCAGTAGCCGGAAGCGATGCCGCGGCCGCGGTACTTGCCTTCAAGCGGAGACTGGTAGTGTTCAGAGTCGCGGATGGCTTCCACAGTCTCAATCTGGCCGATGCGGGCGTACTGCAGGCCGTCCGGCCGGCGGTCGTTCTCTTTGGCGCCGTTGAGGATGCGGAATTCGGCGGGGTCCATGTCCAACTTCTCGGCCAGCTCATCGACGACGCTCTCAACCGCAAAAGCAACGTTTGTGCCTCCGGGTGCGCGATAGGCTGCGCTACGGGGCCGGTTCACGACGATGTCGTAGCCGTCCACCTGCAGGTTGTCGATGGCGTAGGGGGCCAAGCTCACGTTGGCGGCCGCGCCGACGGGTGAGCCGGGATAGGCGCCGGCCTCGTAATAGAGTTCAGCGAGGGCAGCGGAGATTTTGCCATCTGCATCGACGCCGATCTTCACGCGGATATTGGAGCCTGAGGTGGGCCCCGTCGCGGCCAGGACATCAGCGCGACTCATGACGATCTTGACAGGTTCGTAGCCGGCCTTTTGGGAGAGTATAACGGCGACGGGCTCGACATAGACGTTGATTTTGCCGCCGAAGCCGCCCCCGATTTCGGTGGGAACCACTTTGAGTCGTGAGACAGGGATTTTCAGAATCTCACAGACCTGACCGCGCACTGCGAAGGAGCCCTGCGTGCTGGTCCAGATTATGATCTGGCCGTCGGCGCTGTACAAGGCGGTGGCGGCGTGCGGTTCGATGTAGCCCTGGTGGACCGTTTCGGTGCGGTAGGTGCGGTCGACAACCAGATGAGCGCCGGCAAAAC